>SLED01000018.1 GCA_007124945.1 Salinibacteraceae bacterium
GGAAAGCAAGAGCTCGGCAAGTGCGAAGGTATCATCAACCTCATCGTGCCTGATAAAATACGCCGTGCAAACGATGGCTGTGCGTCGCACCCATGGATTGGTAGATTGAGCAAGCTTGCGAAGCACGCGCCGGGGCTGGTCAAACTCGTACAGATATCCGCCAATGACGCGCGGGGCCGCACGATCGACGAGGTCCCAGTTGTTGATGCGATCATGACGGCGGAGGTATAGATCGTAGAGTGCTTTTCTCTGATCCTCTGCCGTGCTTTTCAGGCGCGCCCGGAAATCCATGACGCTCACGGCGCCCATCCGGGCCTCATAAAATGGACTTTCCAGTAGAGCCTCGATTTCGTGCAGCGAAAACAGGTCTCGGTATTCTTCGGCGAGATCAAACACCGTTTTCATCCGGACACCAATCACCTGATTGTCCGGATCATCCGCCTTGAAATACCGCTGTATCTTTTCAAATTCCCTCTCGGAGCGATGAGACCTCAGGGAGTCAACAAATTGCTGTACGCGTGTTGTGGCCATGAATTGAGAGGGTCGCCGAGTGCTTTAACTATCGCTGTCAGTAAAGACGCACTCACGCCGCGGGCTCTGTATCTCCTCGGTAGGCCTTCTCCAGTGCAAAGATGTCAAACTTCTTCATCTGAAGAAATGCTTTGGTCACCCGCTTCACTTTCTCCGGATCGGGATCTTGGAGCATCTCGGGGAGCACCTCGGGCACTATCTGCCACGAAACGCCAAACTGATCCTTGCACCAGCCGCATTGCCTGGCCTTCGGATCGCCGTCATAGGTTAGCTTCTCCCAGTAGTAGTCTACCTCCTTCTGCGAGGCGCACGGCACAGCGAAAGAAATTGCCTCGTTGATGGTCATCCCAGGCTCTGGGGGGAAGTCCATAACCATAAACATCTCACCGTTCAGGCTAAACTGCGCATGGAGGACACCTCCCTCCAATTCTCCAGCCTCGGGACCATGGTACAAGATGCCATCGACATCTGAGTTGTCGAATACCGTGGTGTAATAGCTCATTGCGGTTTCGGCTCCTTTCGTTCGATCGCCCGTGAAGATCAGTGCCGGAGTGATCTTCTGGCCCACATCCCCGATGTCGCAAAGCGAGAGCTGCCAGGTAAGCCCGTACCGGTCCTTCACCCAGCCGTACTTTTCGCTCCAGTCGTAGCGATCAAGCGGCTGGAGCGTCTCGCCACCTTCGGAGAGCTTGTGCCAGAGGTTGTCGATCTCTTCCTCCGTTTCGCAGATCACGAAGAAGGAGATAGCCGGGGTGAACGTGAAGTGTGGACCGCCATTTAGGGCGGTCATCTTGTAGCCAGAAAGCTCAAACTCTACAACAGATACCGAGTCGGGCGGCTGCCCGTGCGCTTCGGAGCCTTCCTCGTGGAAGCGACTTACCGCGGTAATTCGTGAGTTGTCGAAGAGCGACGTGTAAAACGTTGCGGCGTCCTCAGCCTGATGATCAAACCACAGATTCGGGATGATGGACTGTCCCATAATGAGTCCTCAGGTTATTTGAAATTGCAGGTGCCGAACGGCGTATGACTGAAAAGCGCCTCTGTCATGAGAACGGGGGCATTCAGGCGACGTCATTCATAGTTAATCATCCACTGTATGCCAAACCTGTCGGCGAACATCGCAAAGAGCTCTGCCCAGTCCGATTTCTCAAGCGGCATGATGACCCGCCCTCCATCCGACAATTCCGCGAACACGCGCTCGGCTTCTTCAGCACTCTCGGGCTCCAGATTCACATAGAAGCTGGCATTCGCACTCTGGTCAACCTCCCGTGTTGATGTGGCATCGGAGGCCATCAACACCTGGCCGTCGCTCCCAAGGTGCAGCGATACGTGAGCCAGCCGGTTCTGGTCTTCATCAGACAGATCCTCCATTCCCGGCATGTCCGCGAAACGAACAGACATCACGTCGCCACCAAAAACACTCTGGTAGAAATCGAAAGCTTCTTGAGCCTCGCCATTGAAGATGAGGTAGGGATTAACTGATTTCATAACTGTGCACCTGTGCTATTGAGGTTGTGTAGGTCTCTAAAGTCGAGGCATTCGAAAGCGGGACCATGTGGCCCACTACGATTAGCCGATTGCCCCTTCTTTTCCAATAACTCTGCGCAGAACTCCTGTTTGTCCGGCATGATAAGCCTGGTGGAAGAGCACGGTGGTCAGTAGCGTTCGAACCGTTTCGTCTGGATTGTTGCCGGGGCTGTACGGGGCTGGTTCATTGAGAAGATCAGCCGTCAGGGTTTTGAGACCGGCGTTTATACTTTTTGAAGCCTCGTCCCAGGCCTCTACGAGCTTCTCAAGGGCGATTGCCTCGGCGGCTGACAGACTGGGCGCAGAGCCGCGGCTATACCGGTCGAGTTGCCCGCCCTCCATAACCTGCTCTTGCCCGAGAATGGGAAGCATCTCGTTGTAAATGCAGACCAGATGCCCCAGGACCCAATTAAGGCAGTTTGCTCCTCCCGTGGGAGCTATGAGACTCTCCTCATGCGTAACACCGTCGACGTTCAGTTGCACAACGTGATAGACCATCCCGGCTTGATGTCGGAATATCGCTATCTCTGAGTCGGTCGCTGTTACCGTAGCCATAGCCGCTTCCCTTGAGATGAATCATCCATGCTATGATAAGATACTACGATATCGTACTACCTGTGTTTCAAACTTTTTGAATTACTGAGGAGGTTGTTAAACCTTTTCGGGTAAGAGCAACATTTCCCGCGGTTTGCGATACAGGTCGACTCTCTCAACCAGAGCACCCGCCATGGCACTGGACTTTCTTTCTCCCCTGCACAAGGCTTCTCGCCAGATAAAGCTGTACCTGGAGTCCCTGACTCGCGAGGTAGGTGTCAGCCCCATTGAAGGGCACCTGCTTACCTATCTCCATAGTTATGCGCCCGCGCCTATCAGCGAACTGGTTCAGGTGTTTGGCATCAAGCAGTCTACCTTTACCAGCATGATTGATCGGCTGGAGAATGCAGGCTTGATTCGGCGTGAGATCAACCCGGACGACCGGCGCTCTTTTCTCATCCATATCACTGACGAGGGCCGGTCGGTGGCAACACGCATCAACGAGTTTCTGACCACCTTCGAGCAAGAGGTCCGCGAGCAGATTGACGCGCGCGACCTCGAGGGTTACCACGCCGTGATGGAAGCGATTGAATCCGTGACGCAGGTTCAGCTGCGCGAGAGGTGATCCTGTGGATTGAAGGTCGTTCGAAATGCCCGTAGAGACGAGCCGGTGGGTCGTCTTATTCGCGGAGCGTCAAACCCCTCATGCCAACCATCCGGCAATACGATTCGAATCCAAGCAATGTCCCCGATTCACAGATTAGGCCTATTATGCGATCTTGTTTGGGTGGCCGCACGCCTTGAGCGCCACGGATCCGTGTTTCCTTGAGACGACCCACCGGGTCGTCTCTACGATATCCTGAAGGGGTACGCGACAGTTGTGTTTTGTCACAGGCAGAGTATGACGCTTCCGCTCGTGTCGACGGTGCTTTATGAAAAGGCGGCCCGGGCTTGCCTATTGCAATCGATTGTTCGGATGGTGGCGATCGTACTCCCACTCAACTGGATTCAGGGCGATATACTGCGTCGTCTCCTGTAGCTCAGACTCATCCCGAATGACACGATCGTAGAAGCGAGGTTGCCAGCCAAAATCGTGAAAACCGCGCCTGCGGATTCGTCTTGTGCACCGAGATTTGAACTGCCCTACGATTGCTCCGAGCGAGTGGGCTTGAAGTGTTTCGGGGCCGGCTTCGGTTTTCGTTCCGGGTGTCTCTGATTTTATGCCAAGCACGAGGTGAAGATGATTGGGCATGATAATCCACGGCCCCAAGACGGTATACGGTCGCACGTGGGGCGTCCGCTGCCATTCATGCGCCACGATGCACCCGGGCACTGAAAGCCCGACGATCCCCTCTCGGATCCTCCCCAGCACGCAAGTCCGCCCTGCCGTACAAATCACCACGTGATACCAGCCGGCCGACGTGTAATCATAGGTTGGCAAGCGCGTTGATTGAATTCGGTACTTGCCTCGGAATCGTTTCATTGCGTGGTAGTGCACGTATGCATTCTGTTTTAGACCAATAACAGAGCCTCAAAGTTAACAACAGTCTCGGCTTGGCAAAATGGCCGTAGTGGGCGTGATTTGTAGTCAGTTTGGCGCATTTATAGGAAAGGGCCATCGCCGACCACGCAACGCACAGGTATCCACATCTACGGCCCAAGCACCATCCCCCGTAGAGACGATCCGGTGGGTCGTCTAACTAATCGTTTTCTATCCAATTTACCCTACCACCCGACAACACCAAATCAATCAAATCAAGCCCCCATTCATGGATGGGGACCACACCTGGTCCGATCGATGCGACCATCTGCAGGGTATTCAACGGTGGGACTCCTTTTTTGAAGACGATCCATCTGGAGACGACCCGCC
>SLED01000116.1 GCA_007124945.1 Salinibacteraceae bacterium
ATGGTACCCGAGTCTGGCTGGCTTTCAATCTCTATCTCTCCATGCGTACGCTTCATCAACTGGTGGCAGAGCCGGAGACCAAGGCCGGTACCCATCTCGCCCGAGGTACCCCGCGAACTTCCCGGCTGGGCATCGCTATCGAGCAGCTGCTCGATCTGCTCCTCGCTCATCCCAACCCCCGTATCCTGGACGCTCACCAGCGTTTCTGCCCCTTTGTTGGAGGCCCGAATGGTAATCTGGCCACCATCCGGTGTGAACTTGATAGCGTTGGCGATGATATTGCGCAGGACGATACTGGCCATATTCTCATCAACCATCGCTACCGTATCTTCCTCGATAACCATGGAGAGCCGGATGTTTTTGCTCTTCGCCTCGGCCCGCAGGAGTTTCATATTGCGATGGAGCAACGTCCGCAGCGTTGTGGGCTCTGGATTATCAGCAAGCTCACCACGCTGGCTCTGAGCCCAGTACAATAGGTTTTCGAGAAGCGTGATGGACGCAGCAGCGGTTTCATCAGCCATTTGCAGCAGATCGCGCGCAGCCTCTGGATCCACATCCGATGGATTCCTCAGCAGCGTATCAAGCAACATTTTAATGTTGCTGACGGGCCCGCGGAGGTCGTGCCCAATCACAGCAAAAAGTTCATCCTTCGAAGCATTTAGCCGCCGGAGCTCATCTCGCTGCTTGTTAATTACAGCATTGCGCTCCTCAAGCGTCTTGACAGCGCGTTGAAGCCGCCCATTTGTGCGATAAAATAAGAAGAAGAGCGAGAGGAGAATTAGCAGCACCAGCCCTCCAATGACGAAGCCCCAGCGCTGCCGGGCAATGGTGGCCTCCTGCTCGGCTTCCCGTATGCGCAGCAGTTCGTTCTCCAGCTCCTGCTGATCTATGTCGTATTGCGCCCGCAGTTGCGCCATGCGCTCAGCCCGCTCGTGCGAAAATAGTGAGTCGCGAATCGAGGTGTACTCCCGGTACTTAGCGAGCGCGCTTTCATAATCCCCTCGCGCTGCCATCAGTTCATGGCGGGCACGTACCAGGCGTTTCCGCTCCGAAGGATCCGGGGTCTGCTCCAACGCAGCTTCCGCCCGGTCAAAATACGCTTCAGCGGCGCGAAGGGAGCCATCACGCAGTTCGGCCATACCTCGTCCACGAAGAATAAACGGCATCGGCTGAAGCCCGTGTAATTCTGCCAGTGCAATTGATTCTGTGAAGGTGTTGAGAGCCTCGTCGTACGATTCCTGCGCGAGATACACGCTTCCAATGGCACCTTTCATGCGGACCCGATGCTCTGTCACTTCCTGTTGCCGGTAGAGATCTAAAGCCTCGCGAAAGCCAGCAAGCGCTTCGTCATATCGTTCCTGCTCTTTCCGGACGTTCGCCTTGTTGGCCAGGCCCATGGCAACAAGCGTAGGGTTTCTTAGAGACCGTGCCGCATCGTGTGATTTGCTGTAAAAGTGGTAGGCCTCGTCCAGGTCGTTCTGCTTTGCGTAAATCACCCCGAGATTGTTGTACACCGAGACCAACCGGTCTGATGAACCCTGTTCTTCGAAGACCCTCCTGGCCTGTAGATGAGCTTCAAGTGCCCGTGCAAGGTCACCCTGCTGAAGAAGTATGAGTCCAAGATTAGCCGATGTGGCTGCCGCTTCAACCTCATCTCCGAGGTCCTCCCACTGCTGTCGGGCTGTTCTAAACAAGGGTAACGCTGCTTCAGGCATGCCCTGGGCATACAATCCGATGCCGCGCACGGTTGTCGCTCTGGCTTTCCCTCGGTCATATCCGAGATCGTGGGCCCGCTGAAACGCCTGATGCGCCCAGAAGGCCGTGGATTCCGGCACTTCTGTGTACAGGGCGTATGCCAGCTCATTCTTTACATCAACCCGTTCCTCACCGTACTCAAGCTGGTGCAGCACCTGATGCAGGGAGTCCGCTGCGACACGGCCGAGTTGCTGCGCACTGACCGGGGACAGGTTACCCCACCACAGCAGGCATACGACGAGGAAGGCGGCGATCCTAACGTGCCGGCGACATGGATGCGATACGTGATGATTGATTTCCACCGGAGATTGGCCGACGTCGTACTGTTGACTTTAGACAGGAGTGGGCGAACACGCACTTATTATAAGGAAAACCGTGCCGAAGATGCTATTTCGTGGAATTTAGCTGTTGCGCCGGGGGCTGTATTGAGACGTAGGCACAATTTTCCGCAGCGCATCGTCTATTTTGTTGTAGCCTCGAAGATCAGGTTTATCAGATGCGACGCATTCTCCACGTAGATATGGACGCGTTTTACGCGTCGATTGAACAGCGGGATGATCCCTCGTTGCGGGGCCGTCCTGTGGTGGTTGGCGGCTCGTCGCGGAGAGGTGTGGTAGCAGCCGCCAGCTACGAAGCGCGTAAGTTCGGCATCCATTCGGCGATGCCCTCCGCGGAGGCGGCCCGGCGGTGTCCCGAACTCATTTTTTGCCGGGCCCGGTTTGATGTATATCGTGCCGTTTCTCGCCAGATCCGGGAGATCTTTCACCGATACACGGACCTCGTGGAGCCCCTCTCGCTCGACGAGGCCTACTTGGACGTCACCGAGCCGAAGCAGGGACCACCCTCCGGTACACTGCTTGCCCGTGCCATCAAAGCGGAGATCCAGGATACGACCGGGCTTACAGCCTCGGCCGGTGTGGCCGGATCCAAGTTTATCGCAAAGGTGGCCTCTGGATGGGAGAAACCCAACGGTCTCACGGTGATCACACCGGATGAGGCGCCGGGGTTTATCGCGCGTCTGCCGGTGGAAGAATTTCACGGCATCGGTCCGGTAACGGCCCGGAAGATGAACAAGCTGGGCATCGACACGGGGGCGGATCTGCGTGAGTGGTCGAAGGAAGCGCTGGTGCAGCATTTCGGGAAGCGAGGACGCTATTTTCACCGGCTCGCCCACAACAACGATACGCGTCCGGTGCGTCCGCATCGTGAGCGCAAGTCAGTCGGCGCTGAGCGCACGTTTTCCGACGATCTCACCACCCGCACCGCGATGAGTGACGAACTCCGGCGCCTCGCCGACAAGGTGAGCGACCGCATGGAGAAAGCCGGCGTGTGGGGCCGCACGGTAACGCTGAAGCTGCGCACCAACCAGTTTGAGACGACCACCCGGCAGTCCACCCGCCCGCGCCCTGTCCGCACCGCCGAGACGCTCCACAGCATCGCCCTCCGCCTGCTCGACACCCCCGCACCACCCGAGCGCCCACTGCGGCTTCTGGGGATTACGGTGGGTAGCCTGCTGCGCAACGAGACCCCAGCGCGGCAGTTGGTGTTGCCGTTTGATGACCATCACCTCAGCAATACCAGGACATGATAGCGCAGAGCGAGCCTTAGTGATAATTCATGCTCCCGCTATCCGTTAGGTGGAAGGAGACTGCTGGTTTAGCATTTCGATCATCGAACTCGTTCTTTTGAGGATGGCCCGTTGACCAGGGAGGTGAAGTCTGGGCACAGGAATGGCCGCCAGACTTTCGTGACGGACCCGTTGCCCAGGGACATGACCCTGGGCTCAATTCTGCGACCCCGTTGGGGTCGGGTGACCAGTTTCGCGCTACTTACCGGGCCCCTGCCTTGCGACGAGGAGCAGAGTTAGTATCCTCCACTCGTAGCCTTTCCATTCTCTGTTCTATCCGCCGAACCCGTACACCTACCTGTAGGCCAGTGTCATGCGTAATTCGGTGAGCCAAGCCCTTACCCTGTAGCCTCGTTTCTTCAATTCCTCGTTTTCATCTGCACACGTTCGTCCGACGTGTCAAGGTCAACGTTCAGTCATTCTTCACGCTACGCAACAGCTTTCGATACACGTACCCTCCCTGCTTGTAAAACTCCCTCGGGGTCGGCGGCATGATCATCCAATTCCAGATGCGGCGCAGATGCAATGGCAGGTGGCGCGACCATGTGATGGTGCTACGTTCTCGAAGTTCGGGAATCTTGTCAAACAGGACCTCAGCCCACCGCTCGACGTTGCGCTCCGGCTTAACATCCGATGCACGGTACCTCGCACGATCAACCATCGCTTGATACTGTTCCGGATGCAGCCTAAATCTTTCAAGGGCTTCGATAACATCTTCATCCGAACTCACCTCAATGTAATCCAGTGGACCTTCCCGAAGTGCACGAAATGCATATTCGGGACCGAGCAGTGCCGGTACGCCTGCAAGCCAGGCGTTTATTAGCTTGGTAGCCGGTTTATCGTGAGGAATTTGATCACGACCCCACGGCCTGCGCACGGCGAGAACAAGATCAACGTCACGGTAGTCGTGCCAGGGCTCTGGTTTACTTGGATCGCTCGCGTCTTCAAGGCGCAGTTCGATGCCATGGCGAGAAAGATATGCTCTAAGTCGATCTGAGACGACATCAGGGTGAAGATTCGACTCGTGACCTTTATACGCGATAACTCGAACGGAGGGCGGCCGCTCGCGATCTCTGGGA
>SLED01000199.1 GCA_007124945.1 Salinibacteraceae bacterium
GTGCGGAGCTTCACCGAGAGCAGGTCGATGGAGAGCACCTCGCCGGTGGTATTGCCCACCTTGATGACCTCGCCGACGGCAAAGGGTTTTTCGCCAAGCAGAAAGAGCCCGCTGATGAGGTTGGAGACGGACGTCTGCGAGGCAAAACCGATGGCCACGGTCAGAATGCCCGCCGCGCCCAGAAGCACGCCCAGCTGAAAGCCGAGCGTGTGGATGGCCGAGACGAGGAACAGGGCGAGCACCACGTAAAACGTGATACGCCGTAACAGCATCGTCTGATGGGCATCGGCCTTGTCACCGAAGATGCGCACAACGCCTGTACCGGCCAGGCGCCCGAGGAATATGCCCAATAGCACCTTGACAGTGGCTTCCACCCACGTACCGAGCTGTGGATGGGTAAACACGTCCTGTATGATGGTCCAGAGCTGCTCCATGATCTACCAGTAGGTCGGTTGATGCTACGGCGAGAAAAGCGAGCCAAGGGCTCCGAATGTGCTAATAACCAGCGTTTTCTTTGCCTCCTCGCGAGGCTGCTGTAGCTCCACTGCCCCGGTTGCGTAGCGCGGGGCCCCCTTCGTCAGCCGAACTTGCGCGCCGGGGTCGTTGGGTCCGCGCGTGAAGTTCACCGCCTGCGTCCACAGCGCGTTGGCGTCATCTTCGTAGAGGGCCAGATGCTGCACGGGTATCTCCAGGCGTTCAAGGGCCAGGTTGTCCTCCGCCCGGTTCTGGATGTTGACGGGTGCCACCGCGCGGTGGAGGCGCTTCGGGAGGTCGGCCAGCTGAAAGCGCCCAGAGGTGCGGATGGCATAGCAGAGGTTGCCCTCGCGCGTGTTCGGCCCGAACCAGGTGTCGGAGAGGCGAAAAGATGGGAGTTCGTGGAGCAGAGTATGCTTGGCCCCTGTCTCCATCCGAATCCAGACGGGCACGCTGGTGTAAAGCGTCACGTTCTCACCGGGCGGGATGAAGATGGGGCTCTCCGGACGGGCCACCACGGGGCGGTCGGGGAGGGCAGGATGGAGGCGGACCTCCGCCTGTGTTTTTCGCACGCTAAAGCGCAGCGCCTTAACGCTGCTGTCCTCGCCGTCGAGCAGCCGGGTGCGTTCCTCCTCCGGAATGGGTAGCTCGGTTTCCACCTCGCTGGCGAGGGGGTCGTCGCCTTGCTTGTGAAAGACGCGCCACTCGTGGGGTGAGCGCAGCAGCCACAGGGTCATCGGGCCGATCTGCCAGCGCGCGCCTTCGTTTTCCTGCAGTGTATACGAGCCCCACCACGGAGAGGGATCGGCAGGTGCAGCGTCGTCCATAGTCGTGCGGATGGGTTAAGGATGATGCAGTCCACAAGGTAGGTGCATGCGGGCTGAAGGGCAACCGGCCCGCGCCCGTGATAGGCGCAACGATGTTGTGTGATGGGTGGACGGGGCCGGTAGGTTGGTGCTCCTGTGCCGCGTGGTCGCGAGTGAATACGTGCTATAATTATGGATGGGACGCCGCGTTGGCGTCATGTGGTAGTCCGTTTAAGACGACCCACCGGGTCGTCTCTACGGGTGCCGGTATTGGATGGGGGAGCAGTCTTCGTTTCCTCGTCTCATCGATTCTTCGATTCCAGTCAATCAACGCAACCCCCAGACCGCCGCACTTCCTGTAGATACCCGGGATATCCCGCACAGCCGTTTGGGGACATCGGTAACACGTTGCCAGGTTTCGATTTTCTTCTTGTCAAAAAAGGACGTGCCCTTACCCTGTGGTCGCTTGTATGACGACCCACCGGGTCGTCTCTACGGCTGGAGGTGTTTGGATGGGGGAGCAGTCGTCGTTTCCTCGACTCATCGATTCTTCGATTCCAGTCAATCAACGCAACCCCCATACCCCCAGACTCCCAAACTCCCAGACGCCCATACCCGATCAGGTGGCATTTCTCCAACGGACGTTGTATTTCATCAGTACGCACTGTCTCTTCTGCTTTTCCTCATACCATGCTTCGAGTCCTTGCTGCGTTTGTTTTTTCGCTTGTGTTGTTGATAGTCGCTGCCCTGCCGGCAGAGGCGCAGATCGACCCTGCGCCCGACCGCGCAGAAGGGGAGGGACCGTTTGAGCGGCTCATCATTCGCGGCGCTACGGTGATCGATGGCACTGGCGCCCCGCCGAATGGTCCGGTAGACATTGTGGTGGAGGACAATCGGATCGCAGAGGTGCGCACGGTGGGCTTCCCCGGTGTGCCCATCAACGAGGACCGGCGGCCGGAGGAGGGCGACCGGGAGATTGACGCCGAGGGCATGTACGTGCTGCCGGGCTTTGTAGATATGCATGGCCACGTAGGCGGCACGTCGCAGGGCACCCCGGCCGAGTACGTGCTGAAACTGTGGATGGGCCACGGCGTTACCACCGCACGCGACCCCGGTAGCGGTAACGGCCTGGAGTGGATGCTGGAGCATCACCAGCGGAGTGCGGATAACGAGATCACCGCTCCGCGGCTGCATACGTACCTGACGTTCGGCCGCGGCCACGACGGCCCCATCGCCACGCCCGAACAAGCGCGCGCCTGGGTACGCGACATCGCCGAGCAGGGCGCCGACGGCATCAAGTTTTTCGGCGCAGCGCCCGCCATCATGGAGGCCGCTCTTGATGAGGCGCAGCAGCAGGGGCTGGGCACCGCCATGCATCACGCACAGATGGACGTGGCGCGCGTCAACGTGCTGGACACCGCCACCTGGGGCCTCACCACGATGGAGCACTGGTACGGCCTACCGGAAGCCCTCTTCGACGACCGCACCGTGCAGCACTACCGCCTCGACTACAACTACCAGGACGAATCGCATCGCTTCGGCGAGGCCGGCAAGCTCTGGAAGCAGGCGGCCGAGCCCGGCTCCGACCGCTACGAAACGGTGATGGACTCGCTGCTCTCGCTCGACTTCACGCTCGTGCCCACCTTCAACATCTACGACGCCAACCGCGACCTCATGCGGGCGATCAACGCCGACTGGCACGCGGACTACACGTTGCCGGCCATGTGGGACTTCTTCCGGCCGAACAGGGCGGCGCACGGCTCCTATCATTTCTACTGGACGCAGGAGAACGAGCTCGACTGGCAGGACAACTACCGCCGCTGGATGCACTTCGTGAACGACTACAAGAATCGCGGCGGGCGCGTGGCCACAGGTAGCGACTCCGGGTTTATCTTCCAGACCTACGGGTTCGGCTTTATCCGCGAGCTGGAGCTACTGCGGGAGGCTGGTTTCCACCCGCTGGAGGTCATCCGCGCCGCCACGCTGAAAGGCGCGGAGGCCATCGGCGTGGATGACGAGGTGGGCAGCATCGAGGTGGGCAAGTTGGCCGACCTGGTGATCGTGCCCGAAAATCCGCTGGAGAACCTGAAGTCGCTCTATGGCACCGGCTGGCCGCGCCTCAACGACGAGACAGGCGAGGTGGAGCGCGTCGGTGGGGTGCGTTACACGATCCAAGACGGCATCATCTACGACGCCCGCGAGCTGCTCGCCGACGTACGCCAGATCGTCCGCGACGCCAAGGAAGAGGCCGGCCTGCCCGATGGCCCGATGCCGGTGGAGACGGTGGAGTGAGGTGCATCTGCATTCCGCCTACTCCTGCCGTCGCTCATGTGAGGAAACCCTCTGACGGTAGATAGAAGCGAGCTCGACAATATGCTCCCTGTTTTTCCGTAGAACAGCCCGGTCATATTTGTAACGAATGGCTTTCGGCCGCCACGTAGCTGTAGAACCAGGGTGGATTCTTCCACCGCATCTCCTGACTACAGCTATCGCATCGGAACGCCATCGAACGCACTTCTCATCAAACAGCCATTCTCTTCTTCAGCCATCGTCCGGAGGACGAGTGGCGCAATAAGCGATATGTTCGGCATGATCTGAGGAAGAGCCGATCCGTCGCCAGAGAGCTGTACGCGCACGCCCGGCAGGCAGTGCAGAGGAGCGGGTTGCCTGTTCTGGCATTCGATCGCCGACGGCAGCGGGGCGAAACGTTCGGTGTACGCCTCGCAACGGCAATGGCAGAAGCATTCGCCCAGGGGTTCGAGCGCGTGATAGCTGTTGGAGGAGACTGCCCGTGGCTCCACGAGGTTAACTGGACGCTTGTTGAGAAGCGACTTTCGGGCGGCCCTGTTGTTGGCCCGACGACGGATGGGCAGGGTGCCTATCTCATCGGCATGCGCCGCTCCGACTTCGACGCCGATGCGTTTGCTGTTTTGCCCTGGCAGACGCCAAAGTTGCTGCCAGCGCTGCTGACACATCTGAGCCTGCGCGCCGATCAGGGCACGACGCTGCTTCGCTTCTATCAGGATATTAACTCGGAGCACCATCTGCTGGCTCTGCTCCAGCGTACGTCCAAGGTAGGCGTTCTGGGTCTCCTCATTGCACGTTTGTACGCTATTCTCGGAAATGCGGAAACGGCGCCCTCGACCAACGACGTACCAGTTACGCTCATCTCCACCTCGCATCTGGTGCGGGGCCCTCCTGCTCTCCATCACGCTGGTTGAAAACTGATGCGGGACGCCGCTCTGGCTGAGGTCAGCTTTGCGTCGGTGTTCTGTACCGCCTTCTGCCAGCGCCTCTAGCTGAGCCACGACAGTCAGCCGCAGAGGACGCTTTTATGGTGAACGACTGTCCTGTAGTTGTCCGGCCACAGCGTTCGTGGAGTGTCTGTGCCCCCGGGCATTTCCGTCCGCGCATGCCGCCTCCTCCATTCCGAGGCCTTTCGTGTGCCCCAAAGCTTACCACCCAACGACTTTTCTTGTTATGTCTCATTCGCTACCATTATCGTCCGCTTCGCGCCTCATGATTGCCGTGGCGGGCCTGCTTCTCATCACCGGTCCGGTAACGAAGGTTTCTGCGCAGGCCGCGCTCGAGGTTACCGCTCGGGAAGCACAGACCGGCGAGCCTGTAGAAGGCGCCGTGCTTCAAATCAGCAACGAAAGCACCGGATTTGCTGCGGAGCGCCGGACTGATGCACAGGGCAAAGCACGCCTCTCAGGCCTGTCAACCGGAGGCTCGTACATCGTCACGGCCGCCGAGACCGAACAGTTTTTCGAAGCGGCTACGGCGCCGTTTACCTTGCGCGCCAATCACACGCGAAGTGTGACCATCTTCCTTACTTCAACCAGTGATTTCGAACTGGACGAGGTAGTGGTCAGGGGAGCGCGCAGCGTATCCGAGGTGAATCGGGTGAATGCGGAGGTCTCCAGCTCACTCTCGGCTCAGGCAGTAGAGGATATTCCGGTTGAAGGCCGCAATTTCACCCAGGTGCTGAAGCGCCTCCCGAATGTCACGCCAGCCACGGGGTTCTTCTCAGAGGCACCCAAGGTGAGTATCAACGGCGCGAACGGCCTCTTTGCCAACTACATGATTGATGGCATGGATAACAACGAGAATTTTCTGGGCGGGCCGCAGTTTGAGCTGCCGACGGGCATGATCCAGGATATCACCGTATTGTCGAGCACGTATTCAGCCGAATTCGGACGGACGGGCAACGGCATCTTCAACGTGACCACCCGGTCGGGAGGTAACG
Source organism: Salinibacteraceae bacterium (assembly GCA_007124945.1). Taxonomy (GTDB): domain Bacteria; phylum Bacteroidota; class Rhodothermia; order Rhodothermales; family Salinibacteraceae; genus Tc-Br11-B2g6-7. The sequence continues at coordinate 5,530 of SLED01000199.1, forward strand.
ACCTCACAGGAGAGGCCTTCTACCAGATGCGCCCAGGACCCGCTCTGGACAGCAGCTCCCCGTTCGCTCAGCGAGACCTCTCCGGAAATCAGGTTAAAGATGGCTTTTCGCGTCAACAGGGAGGGTTTTCGTTAGGTGGGCCAATCCAAAAGGATGAAACCTTCTTTTTCGTTAACCTGGAGCACACGACGGATTTTAAGGACAACCTGCTGACGGTTCCGGAGCTTGGTATTAACGAGACGATCCGCGGGGAGAACCACTTCACGTATCTTTCCGGAAAGCTCGACCACCGGTGGAGTGACAACCTGCGGTCCTCACTTCGGGCCAACTATAATCGCGTACGCGTCGACCGGCAGGGCGGCGGGCTGGAGGGGGGAACGCGTTTCGCCTCAGCGGCCGACACCCAGGTGCGTGATGGCGTTCACGTCGCCCTGCACAACACGTACGTACGTTCGAACTGGATGTACGAGGGTAACGTGCAGTTCAGCCACTTCAACTGGGATTTCGCCCAGGCGCGGAATCCAGGGCTGCCACAGGTATCGATGCTGGCCCCTGATGAAACCAATATCGGGGTGATTGGCAACCCCGGCTTTGTCTTCGATAGTAACGAGTACACAATACAGGCGAACCAGAAGCTTCGGTACGAGACGGGAAATCACAACCTTGCCGCCGGTGTGGATATAATCTCGTCTGACTTCTCGCTGGCGGGCGGTGGTAATCCGAATGGAAATTACCTTGTGCGGTTGACGAACGAGCAGCTGGACGCTCTCGCATCGAGACAGCCCGGCCAGGATCTACTCCCGGAAGATTTGCAATCGCTGCCGGGCGAGATCGAGGTGCTCAATTTCGGCGTTGAAACGCGTCCGTCAACATTCGGGACACGGCAGAATCTCATCGGGGCTTTTGTTGAGAACGAGTTCTCACCTACGCCCAACCTGACCGCAACGACGGGTCTGCGCTGGGACTACGACAGCCTCTCGCGAGGAGGAGCCAGCTCGGGCAACTTCACGAATTTCGCTCCGCGCCTGAGCGTAAATTATGCACTGGACGATCGAAGCAGTCTGCGTGCGGGGTATGGCATCTTCTATGACAAGATCGTCTACGCGGTCTTCAGTGATGCACTGCAGTTTTCAAGCGATTCGGAAGGGTTCCGGAATCAGATTCAGGAATTGATTGATCAGGGCATCCTTCCTGAGGATACCGATATCGACCGCGTCACGAGTCGGGGTAACCTAACCGCTAACGCTCCCAATCCGGGTGCAACGGACTTTCTTGGAGGCCCTACGCCAGAAGAGCTGGCATCGGAGCGGGAGAATCTGTTCAGCAACGAGCTCCGCATCCTCAACCCGAACGGATTCGACAACCCGATGACGCACCAGTTCTCGCTCGGATATCAACGAGAGCTGCAGCAGAATACGCTATTCTCCATCGATCTCATCCACACCCGCGGTTTCAACGAATTTCGGCTGCGAGATCTGAACGCCTCGGCTCCGTTCTCCATTTCCCGGGAAGAGGTGGAAGAGGCTCTCGCAGATCCAGATCGCGACCCTTCGGGTCTGGTTCGGACACAGTTTGAGGCCGATGAAAGCCGACGCGTAGATATCTTTCAGCGGGATGAACAGGGTGATGTCGTGCGTGATGACGCCGGTAATCCGCAATTTAAGGACGGGGTAGCCCGGCAGATCATGATGACAGAAACGGCGGGCGAATCGCGCTACTGGGCCGCAAGCGTAAATCTCATTCGCGAGCGCGGTGACGGCGATTTCTCGTATAACTTCTCCTACACGCTCTCAAGCCTGCGCAACAACACCGACGACATCAACTTCCGCGCACAGTCGGCCAATGACTTTGAGGCGGAGTGGGGGCCCTCGGTAAATGACCGTCGCCACGTGATCAGCGGTGTAGTGTCCTATTTCCCGATCGAAAATCTGCGGGCTACGGTGGCCGGGCTGCTGCAGAGTGGGCAGCCCATCAACCGGATACCTGACGCTGAGGTCTTTGGCACCACGGACCTGAACGGCGATGGCCGCTCGTTCAGCCAGGACTTCGTGGGTAACAGCGATCGCTCACCGGGTGAAAGCCGCAACAGCGACCGGCTGCCCTGGTCCACCACCTTCGATTTGAGTGTCCAGTACGGTATCCCGATTACCTCCGGGCGTGTGGTGGTTCGGGCGGATGTCTTCAATGTGTTCAACGCGGAGAATCTGAGCGGCTTTGCCAACAATGCCACGCAGAGTAACCAGATCCAGGCCGGGCCTCGCGATTCGCGCACCTTCGTGCAGCGCAATGCCGGGCCGCCACGCCAGTTTCAGTTTGGCGTGCGCTACGAGTTTTAGCGCGCACGGCACTCACTGCTTCATAACGTTACGCTCCTATCGACACCTGAACCCTTGGCTTTTCGCAAGCAGACCATACGGCGAAGCGCGCTCAGCTTCGCGCTGATCGGATTTCTGATGACGGCAGTGACAGGGTGCGCCACCGATGAATCCGGCGGCGCGTCCATCCTCGACCAGTCATGGGAAGAAATTGAGGCAGAGGCCCGTGGCTCATCGCTCACCCTCATGATGTGGATGGGCGACCCGCTCATCAACGATTACATGCAGGACTTTGTCGTGCCCCGCGTGAAGGAGAAGTACGACATCGACCTGACGATCGTAAGCGGACAGGGCAACCAGATCGTCTCTACGCTTATGTCCGAGATGGAAAGCGGGCGGTCGCGCAGCCAAATCGATATGATGTGGATCAACGGGGAGACGTTCTTTCAGCTTCGCGAAATAGATGCCCTGTTTGGCCCCTTTACGGACGCGCTCCCGAATTCCCGGTATGTTGACTACAACGATCCGTTCATCGGTGTCGATTTTCAGCAGCCGATTGATGGCTATGAAGCGCCGTGGGGCAACGTGCAGTTACTGCTGATCTACGATTCCACCCGGGTCGCAACGCCTCCGCGAACGCCCGAGGAGCTGGCCGCCTGGGTCAGGGAAAACCCGGGCCGGTTTACCATCCCGGACGAGTTTACCGGCATGACGTTGTTGAAGTCGCTTCTTATGGCAAAAGCCGGCCCAGAAACCCTGTACGGCGAATTCGACGAGGAGCTGTACGAGGGCTGGAGCGGCAAGCTGTGGGATTATCTGAATGAGCTGAAGCCGTACTTCTGGCGGAGCGGGCGCACCTTTCCCGGAAGCCTGGCGCAGCTGCATCAGCTCTATGCGAACGGCGAAATCGCCTTCACCATGAGCAACAATGACAGTGAGGTAGATAACAAGGTGAACGAGGGCCTTTTTCCCGAGGAGAGCCGGGCCTATCCGCTCAACACCGGTACGATCCGAAATTCGCACTACATGGGAATCCCGAAGCACGCCCGGAATAAGGCGGCGGCGCTGGTCACCATTAACTTTTTGATGTCGCCGGAAGCCCAGTTCGAGAAGATGCAGCCGGACGTCTGGGGGGACGGGACGGTGCTTGATGTAGACCGCCTGCCCGATGAGTGGGCGCAGCGATTTCGCGATATGCCTGGGCGAGAGCGGGCACCCGATCGGCCCGCCATCCGCCCCTACGCGCTGCAGGAGCTGGCTCCTGAATACATGATCCGGATAGCTGAGGACTTCCGGACGAACGTGATCGAGTAACAGCGACCGTCTCTCGAACCATCTGGCGTTATGCGGAAAGTTGCGCTCATCGTTTTGTTGCTCGGGTGCGTTGCGCCTCTGGCGCTGAGCCTGGGGTACGGATTGATGTACAGCCTCGGGTTGATCGGGCTACAGAGCGAGGGCTTTACCCTGAGTTTCTGGGCCCAGTTGTTGAGCGGGGAATTTGCGCGCTCGATAATCTATTCGGCGTATGTCGCTGGTGCTTCCACGGTGCTCGCCTTGGGGGCGGCGCTGGCGCTGTTATTTTCGTGCAGATTGCACCTCCGCCGCGCGCTGCCCTATCGCCTGTTGTTTCTGCCGCTCACGGTACCTCCGCTGGTCGCTGCTTTTGTGGTGTTCCAGTTGTTATCAGGAGGCGGCGTCCTGGCGCGCGCGGCCTGGCATTTCGGGCTGATCTCTGACACGCAGGCCTTCCCGGAGCTGGTCCATGATCCGTATGGGGTAGGGATAATCATTGCTCATGGCTTCCTTGTTTTCCCGTTCTTCCTCCTTGTCCTCCTCAATATCTGGGACAATGAGCAGCTGGACGAACTCGGGCGGGTTGCTGCATCGCTTGGCGTAGCGAAGCACAGGGTTTTCGCGCGCATTCATCTACCTCTTCTGATGCGCGGCATTTTCCCGCTCCTTGCGCTCTACGTCATCTTTTTCATGGGCGCCTACGATATCCCGCTCGTACTGGGGCAGTCGTCGCCTCGAATGATCAGTGTACTGGTGCTGGAGAAGCTGCAGCGCTTTAACCTCGCTGACATTCCTGTAGCCTACGCGATGGCGAGCTGGTACGCCTTGCTCTGCATTGCCACCATCGCGTTACTGTTCACCCGGTTTAAGCGGAGGTATAGCCTATGAGGTGGCAGCGACTCCTCTTCAGCATCGTGGCTATCTGCTTTGTAATCCCGCTTGCGGTGCTGGCGTATCTTTCTCTATCTGCGAACTGGTATTTTCCGGCACTCTGGAGCCACTCCTTCACGCTTGAGCACTGGCACTGGTTGTTGCGAGACGGTTCACCGTTAACCTTTTCGCTGCTCCTGTCCGTCGGATTGTCTCTCTCCGTGAGCGTTGCCGCGACTGCACTGGGGTTTTTCGTCAGTCGATTGCTCGCATACCACACCACGAGCACCTACTGGCTGCTCGGCGCCTATTTTCCTTACGTGATTGCGCCGGTGGTATTCGCGGTCATGCTGAACGTGTACCTTCTGCGCCTCGGGCTTACGGGTACGCTGGGCGGGGTAATGCTGGCCCAACTGTTAATCACGTTTCCCTACGCCATCCTTTTCTTCTACGGATTCTGGAACGAGCGTATCCGCAACCTGGAGCACCTGGTGCGTACGCTGGGCGGCAACTTCCGGACTGTTGTGACGCAGGCCATCCTGCCCTCCGCCCGTGGCCTCATTGCGGTGTGTTTTTTTCAGACCTACCTGATTTCCTGGTTTGAGTACGGGCTCACGCAGTTCATTGGCGTGGGAAAGGTGCCCACCCTCACCATCATGGTTTTTCGATACATCAGCGAGGCGAATCCGCACCTGGCTGCGCTGGCGGGCCTATTGTTGATTCTTCCGCCTCTGGGTTTGCTGGTCGTAAATCGGCGCTTCCTTTTGCACAAAGCGTGGAGCATTTGAGGTCATGGTAACGCTCAATAACATCCGCAAAGCTTTTGAGGGACAGCCTGTGCTAAAGGGCGTGAACCTGAGGGTTGAGGATGGAGAAACGCTCGCAGTGCTCGGTCGCTCTGGCAGTGGAAAGACCACGTTGCTGAAGGTGATGGCCGGGATCCACCGGGCCTACGAGGGTAGCATGAGGGTTGACGGAGAGGCGATCGATCATCTCCCGCCACAGAAGCGCGGCATCGTCTATTTGTACCAGGATGCGCTGCTGTTTCCACATTTGACCGCGCGAGAGAATATCGCCTTCGGTCTGAACGTGCGAAATGCCACTGCCATCGACCGGGAGGAGAAAGTAACCCAGGTGCTGCGCAGCCTGAGGCTTAGTGAACACGGACAGAAATATCCAGCGGAGCTTTCTGGTGGGCAGCGACAGCGCGTAGCCTTTGGAAGGGCGCTCATCATTCAACCGGCGATATTGCTGCTTGATGAACCATTCGCAAGCCTGGATTTCGGCACGCGACGCGAGATGCAGCGCCTCTTCAAGCGCGTGGCCCATCAACACGCCATGACCACACTTTTTGTAACACACGACGCCCGCGAGGCTCTAAGCGTAGGGAGCCGGTTCGCACACATGGAGGATGGACGCCTCCATGTCTTTCCCGACCGACAGGCGTTTATCAACGATGAAGCCAGTGGTATTCGCGACGAAATTAACTTTTGGAATGAAATCGACCACACGCATGAGTGACCTAAGCAGGTTTAATCACATCGAGTCTGTTTACTGGGTGTTTACGCAGTTGTGCAACGACTCCTGCGCCCACTGCTACAATAATTCGGGGCCTCAGGGGGAGCGCATGAGCACCGACGAGTGCATGCGGATTATTGATCATCTGCCCGAAAAAATTGATCGGCTAATCCTGTCCGGTGGGGAGCCGTTGGCCGAGCGGACGTTACTTTTCGAGGTGCTTTCCCGGATACAGCAGCGCTACGGAAAGCAAACGCAGATCATGCTGCAAACCAACGGCGATCTGCTCACCGGTGAGATACTCGACCGGCTGATCGAGCACGGGGTCTCCCGTTTCGATATCGCGAGCATTGACCGCTACCACCGTCACAAAGGAGAGCGGCTGGATGAGCTGGCAGAGCTCTTTGCCTCACGCGGTGTCAGTGACGAAGAGCAAGACGCCCTGGTCGATCGGCAGCGCTACCTGCACGAAACGCCGCTGAGCTGGGGGTACTGGGGCGCAAACGAGGACTTCTGGCTGGGTGGTAACTGGGCTCGTGGCCGCGCTTACGAAAACGATATCTGGATGATGGATGGCAGCCATAACTTTTGCGCGAAACCCTCGGGCGCGGTTGGATTCCTCACCGGAACCGACGAGGTGATGCAGGAAATCTCGATACAGCTCTGGAAACTCAACCCCTGCTGCCCGGGCACGAAGGATCCGCTTGGAGACGTGCGGGAGGAACCAGTGCCTGAGATACTTGCCCGTTATGCGAAAAATCCCGTCTTCCAGAAGCTGAACGAAGGGGACCCGTACCGGATGGGCGAGCGCTTCGGCATTTCGGAGGCTCATGCGCGTGAGCGGGCGCACGAGCTCCAGAACGTGTGCCGCTGGTGTGATGAGTTCTTTGAAAAGCATTACGACATTCGAAAGCAGCGGGCGTGCGCCCGATCGGAGACAGATACCGCGGCGTGAGATCCATGTGGCTAATCCACATCACGTGATTCATGCGCTGCCCGAGCACGGGGGATATCCCTGCGAGCCGCTCGCTTACGCCCCCCAACTCAACTCGCAGTTCCACTCCTCGGCCTTACGAACAGAGTGCAGAGAAAAACTCTTCGACTCCTCGTCTCTTCGATTCGTCGTCTCTTTTTTCTCAGGCTCTCCTCGCCTCCCATATGGAGGTGCGTCGCAACGTGTCGCCTCTCGCCCCAGCGTGTTTCAAACGGTCCCGTTCGAAAGAAAAACGAAGCGTTGCAACTCCGCCCGTGCGTGCCGTACCTTGTACTGGCCCGGGGCGGGGCATACGATGGACCTGGCTGCCGGCGCCGCTTACCACCCTTTCGCTTTGATTGCTGCTTGTCGCCGTGCCTACCAAATACATTTTTGTCACCGGGGGCGTTACCTCCTCGCTCGGAAAAGGAATCGTGTGCGCTTCGCTCGGGCGCCTGCTGGAGGCGCAGGGCCTCCGAGTGACGATCCAGAAGTTCGACCCGTACATCAACGTGGACCCCGGCACCATGAACCCCTACGAGCACGGGGAGGTGTATGTAACCAACGACGGGGCGGAGACCGATCTGGACCTCGGCCACTACGAGCGCTTTCTCGGCCGGCCCACAAGCCAGGCTAACAACGTTACGACGGGGCGCGTCTACCTTGAGGTAATCACGAAAGAGCGTGCGGGTGCGTATCTGGGCAAGACCGTGCAGGTGGTGCCGCACATCATCGACGAGATCAAGTCGCGCATCCAGCGCCTGGGCGAGACCGGCGACTACGACATCGTCATCACGGAGGTTGGCGGTACGGTCGGTGACATTGAGAGCCAGCCGTACCTGGAAGCCATCCGGCAGCTTCGCTATGAGCTGGGTGCGCGCAACGCGCTCAACGTGCACCTGACGCTGGTACCGTATCTCGCCGCAGCGGGTGAGCTCAAGACGAAGCCGACGCAGCACTCGGTAAAAACGCTGCTCTCGCATGGCCTTCAGCCCGATATCCTCGTGTGTCGTTCGGAGCGCCCGCTGGACGACGAGCTTCGCCGCAAGATCGCCCTTTTCTGCAACGTGGAGCCGCGCGAAGTCACGCAGTCCCTCGACGCCGAGACGATCTACGAGGTGCCCCTGCTTCTTCAAGAAGAAGGGCTCGATGCCATCACGCGGGAGCATCTGCACATCGAGGATGATTTCGACGCGGACTATCTCGCCGAAAATCGGCCGATGGATGACTGGCTCGATTTCCTCAAACGCCTCAAAAATCCGGAGGCAACGCTAACGGTGGCGCTGGTCGGAAAATACGTGGAGCATCAGGATGCGTATAAATCGATCTGCGAAAGCCTTAGCTTCGCCGGGGTAGCGCATGGGATGCAAGTGAGCATCCGCTTCGTTCTTTCCGATGACGTGACTCCGGACAATGTGGCGGACCTGCTGTCCGGCGCGGCGGCGGTCATCGTTGCGCCGGGCTTTGGGGAGCGCGGAATTGCGGGCAAGCTGGATGCCATCCGGTATGCTCGGACCAACGACATCCCATTCTTCGGTATTTGCCTCGGCATGCAGTGCGCGATTATTGAATATGCGCGCAACGCATGCGGATGGGACGAGGCCAACTCCACCGAGTTTGACGAGGATACGTCGCACCCGGTCATTGCTATCATGGAGGAGCAGAAGAAGATATCGGACAAGGGCGGAACGATGCGGCTGGGTGCGTATGCCTGCCACTTGGTGGAGGGCTCCCGCGTGCGTGCTATCTACGGTGCGGATGAAGTGCAGGAGCGCCACCGGCATCGCTACGAGGTCAACAATGTGCTGCGGTACAAGCTGCACGAGCATGGTATGCGCTTTACCGGGCTCAACCTGGAGCGCGACCTGGTAGAGATCGTGGAACTTCCAGAGCACCGCTGGTTCGTTGGCGTGCAGTTTCATCCTGAATACCGCAGCACGGTGGGCCAACCGCACCCGCTGTTCACGGATTTCGTTGGCGCCGCCATCGCGTACGCCAGGGAGCACGACTTGCTCGGCCAGCCGGCTCCCCCGCGCCGTGCCACCCCTGCTGCACTGGCCTCGGCGGATGTGTGAAACGGCTGAGCTCGCCGACTCCTGTTTCCTCTACTGTGTGCCATTGGCGAGACCGCCTCGTCTCGCAAGTCGAGATGTATCCACAACCTACACGCACATCGCGCGCCGCTACGGAGTGATTAGTCAGCTTCTCGTCTCTTCGATTCCTCCACTCCTCGATTGATCATTTCCTCGCGTCGATCCGGAAACCCCCACGCCCCCACACCCCCACACGCCGGTAGGCCCTCCTCAGAACCGATGCGTGTACGTCAGCTTGGTGGTGAACTGGCTTTCGAGGGATTGCAGCCCGCCGGCGAAATCCTGCCAGTTGTGGGTGTAGACGACGAAGAGGTCGCTGCCGGGCTGCAGGGTCCACCGCAGCCGACTAAACAGGCCGACGAGCCCAGAAAGGTTGTCGTACTGCAACTGGTTGGCGAAAGCGATGCGGGGCGTCAGGTCGATGTCGGCCTCCCCGCGCACGAGGTGCACATCGAAGTCACCCTGGTCCAGCCGTACCTGCTGATGGTCCCACGTGCTGGTGATGTTCACACCCGGAAACGGGCGCACGGTGAGATCCATCGCGATGCTATTGCGGTGGCCCGTCCAGAAGCCACGGTGCTGCAGATTGATGCCACCGGCCACGCGCCGGAAGGAAGCGGATCGGAAATTAATGCTTCCCACCCAGGCATGGTACGAGCCAGGTTCGATCAGTACGTCATCCACGATATTGAACGCAAATCGCAAACGTTCGTAGTCGCGGCGAATCGAAGCACTGATGCGGTCGCCCGACTCGAAACGGATAGTCGGGGCGAAGGTGAGATTTTCGTTCAGGCTGCGGAAGTCGAGGTCCA
>SLED01000230.1 GCA_007124945.1 Salinibacteraceae bacterium
CACCTTACTAATTTCTCAAAGAGAAGCCATACACCAAATGGGACGAACCCGCTACCGCATTTTCGAGCAGGAAGAACCGCATTTCCTGAGATGCACTGTTTCCAAGTGGCTACCTATCTTTGCATACCGGGATGCCGCGCGGATTATTACCGACTCACTTACGTTCCTGCAATCTGCCGACCGATTGACGCTCTGGGCATACGTGCTCATGGAGAACCATCTACACCAGATAGCATCTGCTGATAAGCTATCTCATGAGTTGATGGCTTTCAAATCGTACACCAGCCACTCAGTAATCAGTTTGCTGCGGAATAGGCGCCGGACCACGTTTCTACGCATGCTGCCGCGGCCGGCCCGACCGGAAACAGGAAAGCCCGTGTATCAACTCTGGTAAAAGGGTGCGCATCCGAAGCAGGTCTTGACAGAGGACATGTTCAGGCAAAAGCTGGAGTACATTCACCTCAACCCTGTTAAGCGCGGGTATGTCGATGAGCCCGTTCACTGGCGGTATTCAAGCGCACGCAATTATGCCGGGGAGCATGGCTTGATACCGGTTACACTTGGGCTGTAGATTGTGGTATCAGGCTGTTACTTGCTACAGCTTCCCTCTTAGGCCACACAAGTACTGGACCGTCTCAGCCCACGTCCAAGCGCCACGCCCGAGCGAAACGACGTGCCACTATTGGAGCCGAGACGGCTCCGTCATTGCGTCGCGCTCGGGACGGACGCGACGAGAAACGGGCATCCTATTCAATCGGATCACGCTGCCTCCCCACGCCCGTCGCGCCGCGCCAGTCGCTGTGCCACTACGTGCCAGACGAGGCCGACAGCGATGAGCGCAAGCCCGGTGCCCCAGATGACCGGCTCCACCCAGAAGGCGAGGAAGAGGCAACCAATCAGCCCACCTATCGGGAAGATGGGATGGTAGATACGCTCCTTGGCAGAAAGCTGCAGCGCCGAGAGGTTGGTGAGCGCATAGTAGATCAGCACCGTGAAGGCGCTGAACGACCAGGTGGTACGGACATCGCCGATCAGCGTCAGGCCGAGGATGATAGCGCCGGTGACGGCCACAGCCACCACAGGGGTAGTGTGCGCTGCGTTGAGCGTGGCCGTGGCCGCTGGCATATCGCCCCGGCGTCCCATCGCGAGCATCACGCGGGAGAGGCCGAGGATCAGGTTCAGCAACACCCCCAGCATCGCCGTGATGGCAGCCACGCTCACCACAAAGCCGATAGCGGGCGAGGTGAGCGCCTGCGCGGCCACCTGCAGCGGCGCGGCATCCCCTTCGGCCGCGGCGCCCAGCTGCTCAGCACCCAGCACCGCCACCGCCACCACGCTCACCGCCATGTAGAGCACCGTCACAACGATCACCGTCAATACGATAGCACGTGGAATCACAACCTTCGGGTTGCGCACCTCCTCGCCCAGCGTCGCGATACGGCCGTAGCCGGTATACGCCACGAACATCAACGCGGTGGCGTGGAGCACCGTAGACCACGGGCTCGCGTCGGGCGCCTCCGGTGAGGTAAAAAACGGCACGAGGTTGTCCGCTCCCCCGGCAAAAAGTGTGGGCGTGCCGCCGACCACGAAGTACGCCAGCCCTGCCAGCGTAATCGATACGATAGCAATATTCGTCCAGTTGGAGCGTCGGATGCCGCTCAGCACTACCCCCGTCAGCACCACCACGCCCAGCACCGCCAGCGGGACGAGCCAGGACGCATCGCCACCTACGAGCAGAAGGAGATATCCGGCAAAGCCCAGCGCCGCGGTGGCAGCCGACGCGCTCTTGGCGCACAGAAACATCCAGCCAGCCGTAAAGCCCATGGAGGGCCGCAGGTACTCATATCCGTACTCGTACGTGCCGCCGCTGATGGGATGATTGGCTGCCAGCTGCGCGCTGCTGAACGCGTTGCACGTGGCCACGATCGCTGCCAGCGCGATCGCCAGAATCACCGCAGGTCCGGCAATGCCCGCCGCAATACCCACACTCACGAACACCCCCGTACCGACGATCGACCCCAACCCCATCAACGTGGCGCCGCCAACCCCAAGCTCTCTCTTGAGACGATCAGGCGACTGCTGGTTCATCGGCGAGACATACTATAGGAAGTTCGAACGGCGATGCCAAAAGTATACATCGTCCGGTCAAAATTCGACTGACTACACGCCAATGTTACATCACAATCAACGAAGCGTGTTGCAGATCTGATATTCTCCTGCGAATATATGTATCTTCAGTTGCTCCCACCCCTTCGGGAGGTTGCGACGAACTGGCTGCGCTACACCATTCATTTTGAACAAACATCGGGTGCGGCCTCCACTCCGCCACGCACCCTTCGTTTTTCCCACAATACATCCAATGATACCCATGCGACCAGACTTTTATCAACGGTTCATGACGCTTGCAGGAGCCCTCGTGCTGCTGTGGGCCATCGTGTTGCTCCCACACAGCGCGGCGCAGGGCCTCTCGCCCATGGACGTCGCCGAGATCGAAACCGTAACAAGCACCAGCATCTCATCAGATGGCGCCCATGTGGCCTATACACTCTCCGTACAGGCCGACCCGCGCGAAGATAACGTCCCCGCCTCCACGCATCTCTTTGTGATGGACACTGAGACGGGGGATATCACCACCTCGTACACTGACACTGGCGTAAGCCAGGTTACTTTCCGGCCGGAGCATAACACTGTCACGTTTCTGACGAGCCGCGAGGACGACGACGGTAACGCGCTTTACGAGATGGCGGTGGATGCGGAGGAGCCCACCCGCCTGCTCGCGCACGAAGCATCCATCGCCGCCTATTCCTGGGCATCCGATGGTGAACGCCTCGCGTTTGGCGCCAATGAGGTGCTTGACATCCCCGAATCCGACCTCCCCTACGCGCCGGATCTGTTTGAGGAAAACCTGCCGCAGCGCCACGCCTTCATCACCGACCTTTCGGCGGATGAGCCGGAGGCACAGCGTATCAATGTGGACGGCACGGTGTACCTCCTCTCGTGGAGCCCCGACGATTCGCAGCTGGCCATCACCGAGGCGCCCACACCAGGCGTAGACGACCAGTTCATGGCGCAGTCCGTGCAGATTGTTGATGTCTCCTCGCGCGACGTGATCGCCGATATCGACAACGAGGGCAAGATCGCGCAGATTCAGTGGAGCCCCGACGGGCAGTACCTCGCGCTCCGGGCGGCGGACAACATCCACGACCCCATCGATGGGCGGATCATGATTGCCCGCGCTGAAGATGGCGCTACGCCCGAGAACATCTACCGCGATTTCGAGGGCAAATTCGAGCAGATCCTCTGGAAGGAGGACGACACCATCCACTTCATCGCCAGCGAAAGCACCGCGCGGTCCTTCGGCACGATCGGCGCGGACGGCAGCGATTTCACCCGCATCCTGGAGAAAGACGCCGTTGAGCTCACCAGCTTTGCGCCGTCCGAGGCAGGAGATATCGTCTTCACCGCCAGCACCCCAGAACATCCAGGCGAGGTGTACCTGATGCGCGACGGCGCTGAGAGCCCCGAGCGCGCCACGCAGCACAACGAGTGGCTGGCCGATCGCCAACTCGGCGAGCAGGAGGTCGTGCGCTACACCGCCCGCGATGGTCTGTTTGATGTCGAGGGGCTGCTCATCTACCCGGTCGATTATGAGGAAGGGCAGCGCGTGCCGCTTATCGTGATGGTACACGGTGGTCCGGAGGCGCACTACAGCAACGGCTGGCTGACCAACTACAGCATGCCGGGGCAGGTAGGCGCTGCAGAAGGCTACGCCGTCTTCTACCCGAACTACCGGGCCTCCACCGGCCGCGGCATCGAGTTTCTGAAGGCCGGACAGGGTGACCTCGCCGGGAAGGAGTTTGACGACATCGTGGACGGCGTCGACTACCTGATCGACCGGGGTATTGCCGATAAAGACCGCGTGGGTGTGACGGGCGGCTCGTACGGCGGCTACGCCAGCGCCTGGATGAGCACCTATTACTCTCCCCGCTTCGCCGCTGCGGTGATGAACGTGGGGATCTCCAACAACATCTCCAAGTGGGGCACCAGTGACATCCCTGAGGAGCTCTACCTCGTGCACTCGCGCGTGCGGCTCTGGGATTCGTGGGTGGACAAGCTCAAGCGCAGCCCCATCTACTGGGTGGAGAAGGCACAGACGCCTATCCTTATCGCCCACGGCGCCGAGGATACACGCGTGCATCCTGCGCAGTCGCTGGAGCTGTACCGCCACCTTAAGGTGCGCAAGCCCGAGGTGCCCGTGCGCCTGGCCATGTACCCGAACGAGGGTCACGGCTACATTCGCGCGAGCGCCCGCCTCGACTATAATATGCGCATGATGCGCTGGTTTGACACGTACCTGAACGGTGACATCGACACCGAACTGCCTGCCGGCCACATCGAGCTGCCCGAGTTAGAAGCGGCAGCCGCCGAGTAAGTACCCATCGCATTGTTGATTAACCAG
>SLED01000172.1 GCA_007124945.1 Salinibacteraceae bacterium
ATGGCGTCGGTGTTAACAACGCGACATTCATCTCCTGCCGCAAAGAAGATGTCCAGTAGAGCATCCAGCGCTCTCTGATCGGAGGCGGACCGTTGGTCGACGCTCGCGTCCCCTGTACTGCCTAACGGACCGGCGGCGTTCAAATGTGTCGAGGTGTCCGCGTCTAACTCAGGGCGGGCTGCAAGTCCCACTTCCATCTCTTGAGCCTGCTCCTGCCCGTCGATAAGGACGGACCCGAGCTCAAAGTTTGGATGGTAGAGCGTGAGCTCCTGTAACCCGGCAGGCACCCCTTCGAGCTGGAAGTACCCCTCTTCATCGCTGTACGTAAATACGGTAGTCCGATCAACAAACACGCGCGCCTGCGCTATGGGCTCGCCCGTATCGGTGTCCACAACGCGTCCCTCAACCGAAGTTAACTCTGGTGCAGGGGGCTGTACCGACGTACCCGAACTTGCGCAGCCGAAGAGAAAAAACGCTGGGATAACAATTAGCGCTAATAACTCAGACGATCGCCACGAAAAGATGCGACTCATTGAAGACATTTGATAAGCCAAAAAGTTTGATAGAGCAACAGATTTAAAGGGATCGATGCAGGCTTCTGTTTCCCCCGGTCACATAATATTAATCGTCAAGACGAGAGCCCGTGAAGATCTGCCCAGCCTGATGTAGCGTTAATTCTGTAGCCTGACCGTCGTCGATCGAGAAGACGATACGAACGGAGGGATCGAACGTGGCAAGGAATACACCACCGCCCTGTGCCAGGAGGCGAAATGCTGGTTGCCCGTCTCCTTGAGCATACAGATCTCCTTCAGACGCAAATATACGCAGATTCATCGGTCCAATGTCGTAGGTGCCCTCAAACTGCGCCAATTCTTCGGCGCTCAGGGAAAGGTTGTGATATTCGGTTGAGGGCAGATCGAGAAGCATACGTGATATCGCCTCCTCCGCACGAAAGGCAGCTGCGCCTTCTGTATTAGTCAGTACCACCACGGTCCATTGATCATCCGGGAAGTGTATCCACTGTGAAATGAAGCCGTTGATGCCACCACCATGCCCGACGAACCGGTGTCCCTGACGCTCCCCCACCTGGATGCCAAGTCCGTAGCTGAGCGTGTCTTCCCCGGCAACCGACGCCTGCTGCATTCGCTCCAGCATCTCGGCGGAGATCACATCTCCTCGATCCAGCGCCGCCCGCCACGTGAGGAGGTCCTCAACCGTTGAGCATAGCGCTCCGGCAGCATACGGCTGCGTCATGCTAATCGCCGTCGCGTTCATGGGTCCGGCTCCCATGGGCGACGGTCGATACCCGCGCGCCTGCTGTTCGTTTTCTGGCTCGTCCGGGCAATAGAGCGTATCGCCAAGACCGAGTGGATCGAACATGGTTTCCTTAAGATGCTCCGCATATGAAACGCCCGAAAGCTCCTCAACCAGCAAACCCAGAAGATAGTAGCCAGAGTTATTGTAGGCGTATTCGGATCCCGGCGCAAAATCGAGTGAATCCGATTTCATCATCGCCAGCATTTCGTCGTGCGTACGTTTCTCTCCGGTCTGCCACATAAAATCAGACCGGCTTGTGTACGATGGAATGCCGGATGTATGATTGAGTAGCTGCTCGATAGTCACCTCCTGTCCCTGCGTCGGAGCGTTCGGCAGGTGGTCGCGAACATCGTCTGAGAGATTGATGCGGCCTTCTTCAACAAATCTGAGAACGGCTGCAGCCGTAAAGGGCTTGCTTACGGAGCCGATGCGAAAGATTGAGTGCCGTTCGAGGGGCCGCTCTTCGTGCACGTCCGCCAACCCGTACGCTTCGGACAAGACTACTTCGCCATCATGTGCAATGCCTACCGCCATGCCTGCGACGGGCGGTGCGCCCGCAAGGGTACCGTCGAGGGCATTTTGGGCGATGGAGTCGACAGCGACAATCTGTGCATCAGTGAGGCTCTGTGCCTGAGCGATTGCGGGCATCACACCCAGCAGCAAAGCGAAAAGTCCGAACAGGGAATACCGGTGCATATCTTTTTGCAGGATTCGTTGCGGAGACATCAGGCTTCGTCCCACAAGGTATCGGGGGCGTCTACTTACATTTTACAACCGAAACAATTGAGCCGCCTTTTTCGCCTACGAAGATTCCTGAATAGAGATACACTTAGGGTACCCATAGGTGACGCGTGTCCCCCAACCCTCGGAGTCCATCGCTTAGAGTAAGATCTCCGGCGAAGATGGAGATCAGGGTGGGGACCGTGCCAAAACATGATCCACAAAAAAACCTCCTCACGCGGCGTGCATGAGGAGGCGTACGTGCGGAGGGAGAGGGATTCGAACCCCCGGAGCCCCATAAGAGGCTCAACGGTTTTCGAGACCGCCCCGTTCGACCGCTCCGGCATCCCTCCAGCGCTATTCTTCGCGCGTAAGCCCGGAAGGGTTCCGCCGTTAACCACGGCTTCATGCAAGCATGTCGCGTATCATTTCCGGAGCCGCCTCCAGCGCTGCTGAAAGGTTCTCAGGCTGCCTGCCTCCCGCGGTGGCAAGTCCGGGCCGGCCACCTCCACCACCTCCCACTTTGCGAGCAAGCTGCCCGACGAGTGAACCGGCCTGTACCTCACCCTTTAGGTCGTCTGAGACTGTGGCCACCAGGTACACTTTTTCGCCCTCCGGGTCAACCGTTCCCAGAACGCTGATCGAATTGTGGCCGAGGCGATTGCGAAGCTCTTGAGCCAGCTCTCGTAGGGCATCCATATCGGTGGAGGATACCTCGCCGGTTACCAGCTTCGCAGGGCCCACCTGTACCGCCGAGTCAATAAACGTATCAAGCTGCGCCGCCAACTGCTGATGTCGCAGCGAAGCGACTTCTTTCTCCAGCGTCTTCTGTTGCTCAAGTAGCTCGGCCAGTTCCTCATCCAGTGGTTGCTGCAGCTGCTTGAATTTGCTACGGGCGCGCTGCAGCTCATCAACCTGGGAATACGTGTATTCAAGCGCAGCCTGCCCTGCTACTGCCTCCACACGCCGCACGCCTGAAGCCACCGAGCCTTCCGATGTCAGGCGAAACAGACCGATTTCTCCCGTGGCATCCACGTGCGTTCCGCCACAGAGCTCCATCGAAAACGCCGGATCGAACGCGATAACGCGAACGCTATCGCTGTACTTCTCTCCAAAGAGCGCAATAGCTCCCCTGTCGATTGCCTCCTGATAGGGTACATCGCGCTCCTCCTGCTTCGGGATATTGCGCTGCACGGCCTCATTCACACGCTGCTCAATTCTTCGCAACTGGCCCTCGTCCACCCCCTCAAAATGGCTGAAGTCAAACCGCAGCCGATCAGGCGCCACGAGAGAGCCCTGCTGCTCCACGTGCTCGCCGAGCTCATCACGTAGGATAGCGTGCAGCAAATGCGTGGCTGTGTGATGTCGCTTAATGTGCTCGCGTCGCCCGGCATCTACACGAGCTCGAACTGGTGCTTCCAACTGGTCAGGAACACGATCCACCAGATGTACAATTCGATCTCCCTCCCACTGCGTGTCCAGCACCTGAAGCATTTCCTCACCCACCTCAAGTGATCCTTTATCTCCCACCTGGCCCCCACTTTCAGCATAGAATGGGGTTTTTGTAAGCACGATCTCAACTCTTGAGCTATCATCATCCCCACGCTCTCTAAATCGAGCAATTCGCGCTTCACGTACGTCCGTCTCTTCGTAGCCGAGAAAGCGAGAGTGCGCTCCTTCACGGACGATCTGGAAACCCGCCTCATCGGCTCCTTGGTCCGCTTTTGAGGCTCCATCGCGCGCCACTTCCCCTGTGGAAAATCCGGAAGCCGCCCGTGCTCGCTCTTTCTGCCGGCGCATATGTTCTTCGTATCCTTCCTCGTCTACGCTCAGGCCTTCCTCCCGAGCCATAAGCCGTGTTAGGTCGATCGGGAAGCCGTACGTATCATGAAGGAGGAAGGCGATCTCGCCCGGTACCTGAGCCTGTTGCGCAGCCTGCGCGAAGCTTTCTACCATTTGCGCTCGGTCGTCCGTGTCGACGAAAGCTTTCTGCAGCAGATCCATCGCCTGCGGGTCGTCGCGCAGGGACCGGAAATCGCCTGCTGCTCCATCACCGCCTGCCGATTCGGCAAGACGTTTAACGTGAGGGGTGATTCGCTCGAAGATGTTGATGCCGGTGCCGAGCGTTTCCAGAAAACTTTCCTCCTCGGATTTGATTACGCGCCGGATGTACTGCTCTCGCTCCACCAGTTCGGGAAACGTCTCTCCCATCTTCTCGAGCAGCACGGGTACGAGGCTGTGCATAAAGGGCTCACGGAAGCTCAGCGTCTGATATCCGTACCGTACAGCCCGGCGCAGAATCCGTCGGATAACGTAACCCCGGCCGGTATTCCCGGGCATCACGCCGTCGGCAATGGCGAACGTGCACGTGCGGATATGATCGGCGATAACGCGCAGGGCAATCCGCACTTTCTCGTGCTCATCTTTGTTCTCAATGTCGAGGTCGTCGTAGCCTCGCACCTCCTGCCTCGGGCTCAGGTCACAGATGCGCTGAAGAATCGGGGCAAAAAGATCTGTATCGTACGTACTGATCGTGCCCTGCAACACCGCCACAATACGCTCGAAACCCATCCCGGTATCAACGTGCTGATCGGCGAGCGGCTGCAGCGAGCCATCGGGCTGCGCGTTATACTGGATGAACACAAGATTCCAGATCTCGATAACTGAGGGATGATCGGCATTTACGAGCTCCTTGCCCGGCGTTTTCTCCCGCTCTGCATCGCTGCGCAGATCGATGTGCACCTCCGAGCACGGTCCACAGGGGCCGGTATCACCCATCATCCAGAAATTATCCGCTGAATCGCAGTATAGAATGTGATCGGGATTGATGGATGTCTCCGACTTCCAGTACTCGGCGGCTTCGTCATCGGGCTGCAAACCGAGGGCTTGATCACCTTCGTGAACGGTAGCGTAGAGCCTGTCGGGGTCCAGTCCCCACTGCTCTACGAGTAGCTCCCAGGCCCAGGCGATCGCCTCTTTCTTGAAGTAGTCTCCGAAGCTCCAGTTACCCAGCATTTCGAAGAAGGTGTGGTGGTAGGTGTCATACCCCACCTCCTCGAGGTCGTTGTGCTTTCCTGAGACGCGGAGGCACTTTTGCGTATCCACGGCGCGGTCGTACGGACGGGTGCCCTCACCGAGGAACACATCCTTGAACTGGTTCATCCCCGCGTTGGTGAAGAGCAGCGTCGGGTCGTTCTTTGGCACGAGGGAGGCGCTCTCGACGACTTCGTGGCCTTTCTCCTGAAAGAAATCGAGGAACTGCTGGCGGATGATTTCCGATGTGAGCTGCGATGTATCGGCGGAGGACATGGAGTGACTCTGTGGTACGATGAAGGAATATCAACTGCGCGTGTGGTATCGCGCGTGGAAAACGCGGGGCGTTTTGGTAAGGTTCGATAGCCCGCGAGGATGCACAGCAGTAGGCATACTGAGGTTCAGGCATTCATCGAACGGCGCCACGCATGATTGAGAAGAGATGCAGTTGCGCAGCCGCGGTGACGAAGTGTCTACCTGGACACGAAGGGTGATGCTGCATGAGTCCATCTCCATTTACGCTTCGTAGCGCGAGAAATGCCAATACGTGGGGAGGATTCAAGGGGAACGTCTTGCGACTTGCGGGGCTTGGCAAAGAATAGCGGCCGTTCGGTGAGCATCGTTCCGTGTTGCGGCTCGCCAATGTCGAAGGCCTGCGTGAGTTTACCGGGCCCGTTTGTGAGATCAACCGTCCGACGGGCAGCGCTACGGCGTGGACGCATCTGCTCGACGCCCTCCAGCGGCTCCACCGCCCGTACGAGGGCAGCCCCGCACTCTCCCTCCGGTGCGGTTACGGCGTTCAGAAGCCAGTACATACCGTAGCAGAGGTAGACATACGCTTCACCGGGCGGCCCGAAAAGAGCCGCGCCTCTTCCCTCTTTTCGTATCGCACCCGTTTCCTGATCGAGCAGGCTCCACGCATGGCAGGCCGGGTCGTGCAGCGTATATGCCTCCGTTTCAACTACACGCCCCACCATGCGCCCCTCCGGATGCTCATGCACTAACAGCATGCCGATCAGGTCGGGAGCAACATCAGTAGCCGGACGCGCGAAGAAGTCCTGCGGAAGCGGCTGTAGGTCCATCTACGCGTTTACTCGTGGGCTGAAGCGGTGACTATCAGATGGCCCTTAAGCCCCGGACGGGTGTTTTGTTCAACGGGGATGGAGAACGTGTACTGATCATCACGCTTTTGCATTTCGGCAGTGCGAGAGGATCGATTTGGGGTAGCGGTATCGAGGCCCCATCGAAGCTTTGTATCCTCATCATCGAGCGTCAGATCGAGGTTGAGTTTTTCCCTGAAAAGATAGCCACCTTCAAAGTGATCGCGCCTGAACCAGCGGCCATCCACTACATACTCCGGCACGAGCACACGCAGATCAACGCTGAAGCCAAGACTCCTCCGCCTCCTGTTGATTCGGGCGGCATCCATCAGGAAAATGCTGGCCAGGTACGAGCTCTTCTCTCCCTTTACGTAGCGATCGTAGTCGACAAAAAGCGCCGATTCGTCCTCTGTTGTCCGCCGATGGAGGGACGTTCGCTCGCCCCGGACGCGGACGACCGTCTCGACGTGATACGACGCGCGTATCTGATGTCCATCCTCCTTCCTGCGTGCCACCTGCGGCGGTAACGTAATCTCATCGAATGCGAGGCGGACGTCAACCCGGACATCCCCAAACAGAAAACGACGCAGATTCTGGTATCCCTCCTCCGAATTGACGATGCCATAATGCCCGGAATGCGCCCGGTGCATGAAGGCGCGTGGAGCTCGATCCACCACAGCATTCTGAATGCGGACCAGGCCATCGCTCATCGACCCGACCGCGCGACGCGACACACCCTGTGCAGCCGTATAATCGCGGTGATTTGTGCCCACAAGGCAGTGGAATCGCTCGGGAGGAAAGGCGCCGTCCAGCGCGGTGACAGGCGTATCGTCGTCCTGAATGGCAAGGTATTCCCGCATCCTACGCCTGTTAAAGTTGTCGACATTGTTGCGCGAGAAAAAGGACGGCACGTTACCCACGACACGAAAATCAATGCCTCCGTGCGGAGTAGCATACGTTACCACGCGATCAACCGGCGGGCGTATACCCTTCTTCCGGCAGACATTCTGCAGGTAGCACCGGGCGATCAGTCCGCCCATGCTGTGCGCAACGATGTGCACCCGAAACTCCTCGCGGGCCTGTTTTCGCTCCGCGTCCTGATTATCCGCAGGCCCGCAGTAATGGTCTCGTATCTGCTCAATAAAATCGTGGAGGCCCTCTGCGTAGGACTCCATCTCCGGGCGCTGGCCGCTCCCGAGATCTCTCGATACGGGCTCGTAATACCGGTAGATGTAAATTGCGCGATCGGGCGGCTCTTCCTCAACCGGAAGCTCCTCTCCGCCCTCGTACACGTCACGGTAATCGTGATCTTTCATCAGCCGGATCACCGGCGACTCGAAGACGTGGCGCGTGATCTCTTGTGTCCATTTCTGACGGATCTTGGTGGCACCAAGGTTGAACCCCATGTAGGGATCAGCAACGGTGTCCTCTACTTCACCCTGCGTACCAGCGTAACCGCGAATGTAGACAATGGGATAGAACGGGGCCGTGGGCATAATAGAAAAGGGCTACACGAGAAGGTAGTTACCTCCTACTGCGTAGCCCTAACCCCGAAAGAGGACATCTGGACGCGTTATCCTACGCGAGGTCCACGGCTATGGCAGTGCCGCCTCCGGTACCGTGGCAGATGGATGCCAGCCCGCGCTCGCCATCATGATTTCGTAGCGCATGAATCAGCGTTGTCATTATTCGAGCACCCGAGCAACCGATCGGATGGCCGAGCGCCACCGCACCGCCGTGGATGTTCAGTTTGTCATACGGCACATCTTTCATGCGATGCAGCAGGATGCTATTAATCGCAAACGCTTCGTTGTTTTCGAACAGGTCGAAATCCGCGATAGTGCGTCCGGTTTTGTCGAGCACTTTCTCCAGCGCCGGGATTGGTGCCTCGGGGAAGCGCCAGGACTCCCCGGCAGACCATGCGCTGGCCTCTACCGTGGCGATCGGCTTCAATCCATGTGCCTTCACCGCATCCTCACTGGCCACCACCAGCGCCGATGCGCCGTCACTGATCTGGCTGCTGTTGCCGGCAGTGAGCACGCCGTTCTTCTTAAACGCAGTCCGCAAGCCGCCCAGCGATTCGGCCGTTGTGTCAGGACGCACGCCCTCGTCGTGTTCGAGTGTTTTCGTTTCGCGACGGCTGCGATATTCGATCGGTAGGATCTCATCGTCGAAGTGGCCTACCTCTCGCGCCTTGGCTGCACGGCGGTGTGAGGCTGCTGCGATCTTATCAAGCTCGTCCCGCGTGATCCCATGCTCGGCGGCAAGACGCTCAGTCTGCTCGCCCATCGCCTCTCCGCTCATCGGATCAGACAAGCCATCACGATACATGATATCGTGCACATGCTCGCGCTCGCCCATCACAAACTTGTAGCCCCAGCGCGCGCCATGCGTCAGGAAGAAGCCCGCCTGCGACATCGACTCCGTGCCACCCGCCAGCATGATCTCAGCCTCTCCGGCCTTAATCATGGTAGCGGCGTTCATCACGCTCATCATGCCCGAAGAGCATACCATGTCGATGGCCATAGCGTCTACGTGCTCGGGCAAGCCGGCTTGCAACGCAGCCTGCCGTGGTACGAGCTGGCCGTGCCCGGCACGAAGCACATTGCCAAACGCAACAAAATCAACATCTCCACCATCCACGCCAGCTTCTTCCAGCCCGCCCTTCATTGCGTGAGCAGCAAGATCCACCGGAGAATGATCCTTGAGTGCACCGCCAAATCGCCCGATCGGTGTCCGAACAGCAGAGAGAATATATACCTTACGCATAGCCAGAGAGGTCTTGGTTATCATCAACTATTGTTACCCTAAAGTACAGGCTGCCCAAGACAATTCAGTACCTACAGAAAGCGCTTTCAATGAAAAACGATGCACGGCACTGCTCTGGCCGCTGAATCTGATGATAGGCGTTAGACGCAGTGCAGCCGCAAGCGACGGGAAAACGATTTCCACGCGAGGAGTACAGACACTTCACGCAGAGCGCAGAAACGACCCATACGGCTTATGCCCCGGCTTTTCATCGCAATTGATGCGGATAGTGCCCAGCGCCGGAAGCTTTCGTCTATCGCAACCGACGAGCTAAGCGCCCGATGGACCCCGGCTGATCAGTTGCACTGCACCCTGCGCTTTCTGGGCGACACGTCGGATGACGATCTGAAGGCCGTTGAGGATCGACTTTCGGAGATAGATGCCGCCCCACTTCCGCTGCACGGTCGCGGGCTTGGCGTCTTTCCGTCGCTGCGCAATCCTCGCGTGCTCTGGGCGCGCGTCGCCCGTCATCCTGCCCTGTTGGAACTACATCATCAAATAGAAAGCGCCGTACAGGAGCTTGCCTTCGCCCCTGATCGACACGATTTCACGCCCCATATCACGCTGGCTCGGTTGAAGGATGCCGATGCGGAGCAGGTGTACCGCTTCGTGCAGCAACATCGGGATTGGTCGTATCCCAATTCGCTCGTCCGTGAGTTCATTCTGTACCAGAGCGAACTGACACCTGAAGGAGCCCTTCACACACCCGTCGCTCACTATCCGTTACGAGGCTGAAACGAGTCGATAGAATCTCGCACGAAAGGCTGCAGGTACGAGTGCTAACATTTACAAATTCGATTCGGTTATGACACGAAAGCAGTTTTTGGGTTATGCCTGGCTGGTACCTGCCGCGCCCCTGATGTTGCAGGCCTGCACGAGTGGTACGTCCAACCCATCACCCGACGGCACACCCGATTCGCTGATCGTGCATCAGCCACCTCTGGAGATCGACTCATTTGTCATTTCTGATGAGGAGTGGCGGCAGATTCTGTCCGACGAGGAATATCATATTCTGCGCGAAGAGGGTACCGAACGGCCCTTTAGCTCCCCTCTTCTGGAGGAGCACCGTAAGGGCACGTTCATCTGCGCGGGGTGCTTCCTGCCGCTTTTCTCCTCGGAAACGATGTACGACAGCGGCACGGGCTGGCCGAGCTACTGGGCGCCGCTGCCCGACGTTCTCGGCACCAAGCTGGACACAAAGCTCGCTACACCACGAACCGAGTATCACTGCATTCGATGCGAAGGCCATCAGGGGCATGTTTTTGAAGATGGCCCCGAGCCAACCGGATTACGGTATTGCAATAACGGTCTTGCCCTGCGCTTCGTACCACATGATGAAGCGCTTCCCGACTTACGTACTGCTTGAGTTTCTCTGCTCCTCACTCCTTACCTGTCATGCGCATACGTTTCGGCACCGCCATCATCGTCACCTCCATCGTACTGGTAGCGGCGCTGACATTCACCGGTGTATCCTCTCATAATGAGACGGTACCGGTCGCGGGCGCCACCGTCGATATCGATCCCGGCGTAGCCGACACGGCCACGTTTGCCGGTGGATGCTTCTGGTGTATGGAGCCCCCGTATGACCGGGTAGAGGGCGTGGCGGCTACCATTTCCGGCTTTTCAGGCGGGCACGTCTCTAATCCATCCTACGAGGACGTAACCTCCGGCGGCACTGGCCACACCGAAGCGGTGCAGGTGATTTTCGACAAGACACAAGTCGATTATGAGCACCTGCTGTACGTCTACTGGCGCAATGTGGACCCGCTGGATGACGGTGGGCAGTTCTGCGATCGGGGCGACTACTACCGGCCTGTGATCTTTGTGCACAACGACGAGCAGCGAAGTAAGGCCGAGGCATCCAAGCAGGCGCTCATTGACGAAGAGCGTTTCGACGAGCCGATCGTGGTACCGGTTGAATCATTCGATAGCTTCTACGCGGCAGAAGAGTATCACCAGAACTTCTACCAGAAAAATCCGGGGCACTACAACAGATATCGTGAGGCCTGCGGACGAGACGCGCGTCTAACAGAGCTTTGGGGGGAAGAGGCGAATCCGTGAATCGCCGGGTTTACTTTACAAACCGATAACGCACGAGGTACGGATTGTCCTCTTCAGCCTCTGGACCCTCCTGAAAATAAATGTAGCCACCGCTGGCGTATCTAATCGGAACGAACTCAGACAACATCTCCCCCGGCAGAAGCGAACGCCCTTCTCTGTCCATCACCACGATTCCAATACGCTCCTCTGGATTTGTCTCTATCAGGTGCCGATTGTCGTACACAATCATAAGTTTGGCGTCGTCCAGCAAATGCAAGCCCATGACAGCTGTGCCACTATTCATTAGCCGCTGGACATCGCTCATGGAACGCGCATCACCGTCAATACGACGAAAATAGGACGGCACAAAGCCGAGCCGAGCCAGATGCTCTCCCTCAGCTGAAAAATGATCAACGTACGGGTCGGCAAAGTCCGTTACAAAAAGTGCACCATCTGTATCGGAAGTCATCCCGCCGGACGTAAAACGAGCATACATCTCCGGTTTTGTGTCGGCTATCAGACGGCTCCTAAGAAGGGTGCCACGTTGGTCGAAATGATCGAAATAGAGTCCTTGGTTTTCATCCTCACGTTCAGCGGACACAGACCGCAGCATATAGTATCCCCCATCGGGTCCAGACGCTATTCTCCTATCTTGATGCATTAGCATATGCGTTTCCACACACTCACCCGTAGTGTCGAAAACAGCATGCGCCGGACCATTGTTGTTGACAAATATCCGGCCATCGCTCAAGAAAATAGAGGCACGGGGCATCCAGTCGATTGCCAGCTGCGGATCGCAAGGCTCTGGATCGAGCGTGCGAATATATGAACCTTCTTCATCGTAAAGGGCGACCAGTTGTGACCACGTGTCCGTGACCACCATTCGACCACCTTCATCCATATCGAGGGAAATCGAACTAAGTAGAACATCGCTACTTAGACGGATGGTGTCCTCTGCTACAAAGTGCTCGTCGAAATGGATGGCCTCGGCGGGCGGTGCTTCACCCAAAATGGGAACCGGGTCGTCACCCCCCACCGGACCGCAGCCCACAGATACCAGACCAAATACACCAACGGCTATAGCTGCAAGAAGTGGGCTACCGAACTTTTCACTCATATTGTTGGACGCGGGGCGATTCAAAGGGGTTGTTCCTCCTCGCCGCCTGTACACGACTGAGTTGGGCCGTCGGGGCAATCGTTAAAACCGAGATCCAAAGCACACATTCCGAGAACGCTTCCGTCAGGACAGGAGTCAGGCCATGATCATACGTCCATTTCAAATTCGTCGGACAGTCCACGCACTGCGTTCGCGTCTTTCCTATTGCAGCGTCATGATACGACGCAGAAAAGCAAATTACCCCCTAATCTCCGTGACCAGCTGAATTTCTTGCAGGACGCCCTGCACGCGGAAGCACTCGTCAAACGTACCCCGGAAAACGACATCCTTCCCCTTGGTATGGGCCGTCCAGGCGTGTTTTTCCGCCTGCGACTGTGAGCACCCTGTCGCTTTCATCAACTGCAGGATCACTTCTTCAAACGAGTGCACATCGTCGTTATAGAGGATGACCACCCAGGGATCGTCTACTTTATCGCGGGTTTCCTCCTCTTCCGCAACGTCTACATCCACATCCGGCGTAGCCGGCTCAGGAGTCGCTTGTGCAATCGTATTGAACGGGGCGAGTTGGTACACCATACCTCAGGAAATAGCTACACGTTTTCGATCGATCGAAAATGTGTTTAGGCTGCTACGTCCTCGGCAGCTTGCACCTCCACTGAAAAGTCCTCCATCACCGGATTAGCCAGGAGTTTCTCGGCTGCCTCCGTAGCTACACGCTCAGCCTCCGCCTTGGTTTTTACGTCAATCGTAAGATCGGCAAGTTTGCCCATCCGTGCCTCCTTTACCGAATCGTAGCCCAGGTTGGCAAGCGCATGCTTAACCGCGCGTCCTTCCGGTTCCAGAATCGAGGGGCGTCGGGTAATGAGGATACGTGCGTGATACATAGAAGCGGGACGGTATTGAGAGAATCAGGAGGTTTCTATCGGGGTGTTAAGCACATCACTGATGAACGCAACGACGGCACGGCCGATCCCGATTAGCAAATAGACACCGGACACCAGCAGGATGCCAAGATGGGGGTGCGGTGTAAACGCGAAAATAATAATCACCACGCCGCCAATTGCAAATAACGAGGACCGAATCGGATGTGCACGCAGGAATGACGGCGTTGGCGTGGGCATCGCATCGAACGGAATGCTGGAAATCATCAGTAGGGAAAGCAGCACAACGATCGGAATCAGCAGCGCCATACCGTTGTCCCCGGGCATCGAAAACCAGTCGGGATGATTGAAATTCAGCACGAGCACCGCCAGAAAGATAGCCTGCGCCGGGATAGGTAGGCCAGAGAAAAAGCTTTTCTTCTCGCCGTCGAACTCCAGATTGAACCGAGCCAGGCGTACCACGCCACAGATTGCCGGCAGGGAGGCGATGAGCAGTCCGACAATGCCGAAATTGTGTAGTCCGAACGTCCACACGAGAAAGGCGGGAGCCGCACCGAACGAAACCGCATCAGCCAGGGAATCCAGCTCCACCCCGAAGAGACTTGTGCCGTTGGTTAGGCGGGCCATCATGCCATCGAGGGCGTCGAAAAAGCCTGCCAGTAGGATAAGCCAGCAGGCTGCATCGAAATTGCCTTCGTGTGCCTGGGTGATGGCGAGGAAACCGCTAAACAGGTTCATCAGCGTGAAGAACGACGGCACGGCCGTGCGCGGAATTCGTCGCCGGGGCCGCTGCTCGCGGCGCATCGCCCGGTAGGTGCGAAAACGCTGTCGCAGCTGCCGCTGTGAGGCCGGTGGCCAACGGCGAGGCTTATTCTTCTTCCGATCTGACATTATCCTGTAGAGTGACCCTCCACTACTTCCCCGGCGTGATGGTGCTCCGAATCAGCAGTTTTCGGAATCGTACCGATGACCGTCTCGCCGGCCACTACCCGCTGCCCGACCTCAACACTTAAGGTAACATCCATCGGCACGAGCACATCCATGCGCGAGCCGAACTTGACGATGCCGAAGCGCTCCCCCGCCTTCAGTTCATCACCTACCCCCACGTGGTACACGATTCTACGCGCAACAGCACCTGCGATCTGCTTGAACAGAATCTTACGCCCCGAGGGATGCACGAGACCCAGTTGCGAGCGTTCGTTTTTCTCACTCGCCTTGGGATGCCAGGCTACAAGATAGTCACCGGGCACGTACTGATCGAAGGCTACTGTACCGTCGGCGGGCGACCGATTGACGTGAACGTTTAGCGGCGAGAGAAAGATGGACACTTGCTGCGCGGGACCTTTCAAGAAGAGCGGTTCATGCACCTCTTGCTTGAGCACCACTTTGCCATCGGCCGGAGCCAGCAGGAGGCCGTCCGCATTGGGGGGAGGCGTTCGGGGTGGGTCGCGGAAAAACCAGGTGGTAAAGCCAAGCGCAGCAACACCCGCGCCTGCCACGGGCCATCCCCACGGAGAGCCAAGGCGCTTCGCTGCAACCAGCGCGCCAGCACACACCGCCGACGCGGCACCAATCAACCGAGAACCTTCTGGAGCAAACACAAATTCTGACGCCTTGATGGGAAATAGCGGGCGGCGGCAAGATACCACATCCTACCGCAGGATGCGAATGTACGTTACCCCTGCTCGTTCGTTCAGACAAGCCTTCCAAGGGGGATTTCCACCCTCGTTACCAGGCGTGAGCGTGGTAAGGCGCCTGACCTGCCATGGTCGAAGGCACTACCCGCCCCGAGAAACACTGTTCGCACCGTATCTGCGCCCGGTTTGAGGCATGGTACCGAGACGGTGTGCGTTGCATCCAGGACGTCTGCAACGAAGTGAAATCGAGACGATCACGACTGCGCGTTCCAACGGAAATACGTACCGCGAGAATGGAAGCTGAGGTCAGCGCCATTCCTCGATTCCTCCACTCTTCGATTCATCGATTCCGCGGCCAACCGCACCACCGCTCATGCAATTCATCCCAGACTATCACATAAGGGAAAGCACAGAAACATTACTTCGAGAGATACAGATTCCGCATCTCATACGGGCGCTCGAAGTGCTTGTCGGTGAGTGAATCGACAAAGGCGATCGCTTCGCCGGTGCTCTTCATCTCCGGACCGAGCTCTTTGGGCACTTCCGGGAATTTGTCCCACGAGAAGACCGGCTCCTTAATCGCATACCCAGTGAGCGACGATTCCAGCATGCCCTTCTCCCGAAACTCCTGCAGCTTCCCTCCCATCATCACGTGGGCAGCGATCCGGGCTACCTGTATTCCCTTGGCCTTGGCCACAAAAGGCACCGTACGCGACGCCCGCGGATTCGCCTCAATCACATA
>SLED01000124.1 GCA_007124945.1 Salinibacteraceae bacterium
CAATGGGAGGGCGGCGGTATCGGACGGAGCGCGACGCGCTCAGGCCGCGCCAGGGATGTCGTCGTCCTCCCACCCTTCATGCAAGCGTGAGTCGGAGGATAACCCCGAGATATGGGAACCGGTTGGCGGTGGTCGCCATCGCCGCAATCGGAGGCCTCGCCAGGCGTCCAGTACAGCCTGCGCCATTATCGTGTACGAAACCTCGACGGCTATCCCGACCCCCTGCAGATCGATATTGACCGTGAAGGGCAGGGGAGTCGGTTTCATTTGAGCTTTTACGCGGATACCGCTCCTGGAGGCCCCGAAGCCTTTGCGCATCGCTTTAAGCGGCAGTGGCGCAGGCGTTGCGGTGATGGGGACTCCGGGTGCACCCGACAACCGCGGTTGCTTCGGGGCGGATCCTGAGGGCACTGAAGAAGCTGGCGGACGCTGGGCGCTTTGGCCCGATGGCACCAGTTGTCGGCCCGATGAAGTGGAGGCGATGCTGCACTCGACGCCGGTCACGAGTCCCCCAACTAGGATGAGCAGCACGTATGGGCGTTTGAGACGATGATGGCTTCCGACCGGGAATTTGGGAGGTGTTTGAAACGCATCGTGTGGGCGGAGATCTGAAACCCATCTACAGGCGTATTGGCCGCATGTGTCTTGACTTCAGAACCTTTTGCGTGTGACAGGTGCTTTCTCTAGGCAGTCCCTCTTATCCTTATCGGGGACCCAGCTCGTTCAAACGCGGGGTGTTCGGAAACGTACTTCCGGTAAAGGGTCGACCATAAATCTTCCGTAAGCAGGGTTACAATAGTGGTCGTCACTTCGTTTGGCCCATGTGAATCTAGGCCGACCGAGAATTGAACACCCCAGCGATCAGTTAGTATAAACCTGTCATGGAGCTTCTCTCCGCCAAGCTTTTCTTTCAGCAAGACGACCTCCAGATCTAATCCTTTTGGTACAAAACGAGGTAGCTCGCTCATGCAATTTCTTGAGAAAAACCGCGAATCTCCGTTGGCCTTACAAAGGTATTGAACTCGGGGAAAGTCCAGCCCGCCTCGTGTGGTCTTTAATAGAAATGCCGCTAGCGTCGAAGTGTATCTTTGGGTGGTTGGCGAAAAATAGGGATCAACGAAAAAAATCTCTCGACTGTTTCGGAGAAGCGGAGCGACCGCTTCTGCCATCAACTCCGGATCTCGTTGAATCTCGATCTGAGTCGTTGCGACCCAGGCCGCGGAGCTATCGCTTATCTCATCTCCCAAAAGCACACTGGAGTTGCTTCTTGGGTTATCGCTGCTAAGAATGCCTGCAAATGGCGCACGAGCATGTTCCGCTTCGGCATTTTCGAGCCAGCCGACCTCGTGGTTCCACCCACCGCGACGCGGGAATAACTTATCATTGATCGTATTAAGCGCTTCTTCAATGCGCTTCCGCTCCGTATCACCCATTTCGTCGGAAAGTCCGTTGTATACAAGCGCTTTCCAACGTTTCGGGTACCTCGATATCAACCGTCCTCGCGACACTCCCATCGTCTCAAGAAAATAGCGAAGATCTTTCCAGCTTCTTAGAAGCGATGGATCGAGGGCGTATTCCTTGATCATGTTCAGAAAAGCTCCTCCGCGCGCTCGGTAAAAAAGCCCCGCGGCCACTTGTCTAAAAATTCACCTTGCGCATCAACGCGCAGCTGTTTCGCTGTTGAGCAACCTCCCTGATTATCGACATAGATTACCGCGATATCTTGCGGAAAGAGCTGGAGTTCTGGCGGGGCAATCTCTCCGTCGTCGGTTTCTCGTATGCGGCGGAGTATGCGTAGCATGAGGTGCTCGCTGTGGGTTTCTAGCAGGAATAGGCGATCGCTCCCCCGAAAGGGGGTGTGGACGTCAGAATCGAAATGTCCCAGCCAACCCACTACTGGCTCCACGTGTGCACAGAATAGATCGCCGAGACGCACCTGCAGCGCTGGGTGCAAGTGAAGCTCCGGTTGCTCGACGTACACGATACCAACCTCAGTGAGGCAGGTTGCCGCAATGACAGGGAGTACTTGAGAGATCCCGATACCCAGATCACATGGGGAGAACAGGTGACCCTCGAGGTTCCTAAGAGCTATCGTATCGACGGCGCCGGACGGAAGTAGGGTCGGACGTCCTTCGGTCGTGAGATCGTTGCGATTCCGATGGAGTGTGTATCCTGTTTGAAGGCGAAACATCCATTGTGACATTTGTGAGAACTGCTTTTCGGACGCGAGGTAGACCGCATCCCATCCCGCGAGCCCGTCATACCAACGTTGTGGGTGGATGCGTCGGTTCGGCAAAAAATTACGGGACGGAACCGTGCGCATGGGGCCGATAGCAGCCATGCTTGCGAGGATGTTTGTAAGGTCTTCAAGGTATTCGATTACCGCCTGAGTAAAGAATTGGGTGAGTATTTCCTCAAGCTCGCGCAGCGTTTGCAAAGAATCCCGTTTTTCTTCCAAAAGCGATGAAGCATCGCCTTGAGAGGGAATAGAACTTATTTCCTCATAGAGCCTGCTCTGTGCGTAATCGGTGAAATGGGTCTTCAAGGCTTTACCGAGGACCGGTTTTGCTCCCGAGGGGCTTGTGTCGATCGGAATCCGGAGACAAGAATCTGTCGTCACGTTGTTAGCGTCTTGTGGTGTTGTTAAGAGACGTTGGTAAAGGGATGTCGCAGTTGCGACCGAATCAGGGAGTATGAATCGCCCGTGGAAATCAATATTGGTGATGGCAGTGCGTTCAAGCGTTTCGTCGGTTTCGATGACAAAGAAGGGTGACTGATCGTCTTCTTGATCGTAGAAAAAGGCGAGATACGAGACATATGGTGTTTGAGCGGTGGGGCTCCAACGTACCTCAAGCGTGACTTCGGTTATGGCAGCTCCGAGTTCTCCCGTGGGGGGGATGATGCCTAAGCCAAGCGCTTCGCACCGATCGAAGAATTCGTCGGGGTCGAATTTTAACGTGCGATGCGAGTCCGTATATGTGGCGGCGGAAGGGCTAAACCCAATTGAGATTCGTATTGCTTGCTCCGTCGCGTCTCGAGATAGAATGTTGAAAAAGCCGCCTAAGTCCACGGGTGCCAAAGAACAATTGTCAACATCGCACCAGTCGTTTTGTAAAATTTCGTACAGATACAATAGGGCGTGAAAGATAGAAGACTTTCCCGCAGAGTTGGGTCCGTATAACAAGGTGATTGGAGCGAGCGGGATGGTGGTGTGTGTCCTATATCCCTTGAAATTTTCGAGAGTGATCTTTGTTAGCATGGTGTTGTCCTGATGGCTCTGGGCGAACGGGCTGTCAGTAGGTAATATAGGGCAGTACCGCGTGTTTGTTCGCCAGCACGATCTGCCGGTAACGAGGGTCCATCTCCGTATCCCCCTCGCCGATGCGCATGAGGCGTGTGTAGTAGGGCACCAACGGTGCCCTGAGTTCGACGGCCAGTTCGCCGTCGGTCATGCCGAAGTCGTCGGCGACCACCGTGGCTTGGTTTGAGGTGAGCTTCGGGTGCGGGACCATGAGCACGGTGACCCATGTTTGCCAGCGGGTGTCGTCGGCGGCGAACCGTTCTCCGAGGCCCATGGACTTAGGTGCGCTGCGCATCCGGGCGAGCAGGTAATCCCGGAACTCCTCCTTCCGTTCACTGTAGCCGCGCATGTGCCAGCGGAACCCGTTGTAGACGAGGGTGTGCGGGGTCAGCACGATCTCGCGCGGCTCGTCCCCGTTCAGGGACTGGTAGGTGAGCCGGAGTTTTTCGCCGGCGTAGATCGCGCGACACACGGGCAGCAGGATCTGTGGGTCGATGCGCCGGGCGACCGGCTCGAGCACCTCCACCGCCGGCATGCCGGCCGCAAGGGAGATCAGCGGGCCTTCGCCGCGGAGGTCAGCCCGGAGCAGCGCGAGAATCTCGGCGGACGTGTCCCGCACCAGCAGGGGCTCGAACTGGTCCGTCATCACGTAGTTCTTCAGGAACCGGTCGTAGACCAGGTTGTGCGGGCGCAGCTTCTGATACAGCGCCAGGTCCTTCGAGGCCTGCGCGCGGCTGATGCCGAAGCGGCTGGTGAGCGCCACCGTGTTCACCCGGCCCGAGAGGAGGAGGCTGGTTTCCAGCAGCGTGAGCCGCTGGCGAACCTCCCAGCGCAGTTCGTGGAGTGGCGGAAGGTCGGGGTTGTCGTTCGGCTGGGTCATCGCGCCATTCTGCGGTTCTGGACTCCTTGCGTCAATCGGATGGACATGTCGAGAAAGTCGACATATGATGGTTCCCATCAACGGGGACCGGAAGGGAGGATCAGGGATGTCGATGACGGGGTATGTGCAGAAGGCGCTGTCGACGTTCTTTGCCGAGGCGGGCGGGGTGATCGGCGCGGAGAAGACCTATCACGCGCTGTTTACCCATCACCTGTTCGCGGCCGGTGCGCCGCTGGGGGCGGTGGGCCGGGAAGTCGGCTTGAACGGGCGTG
>SLED01000028.1 GCA_007124945.1 Salinibacteraceae bacterium
AGCGACGTGTCAGGATCGTCTGATGCCTGTTTGGTCGCTACGTCGGGCGCGTCGTCGGTGTCGTCTTCGAACAGCGTCGGCTGGATCTCGTCGGAGGCCGGGCCGCTGCGGCGTGCTTCCTCCGCAACGGCCTCATTAGGGTTTACAGCTTCCTCCTCCGGCACCGTCGCCTCTCCCAAAAACTTGAGGCTCAGGTAGCGGAAGATGTAATCCATGATCGACTTGGCGATTGGGATCTGCTTGTTGTTGGTAAACCCGCTCGGCTCGAAGCGCATGTGGCTGAACTTCGTGCAGAGATCCTCCAGCGGCACGCCGTACTGCAGCGCGATCGAGATGCTCGTGGCGAAGGCGTCCATCATGCCGGCGAGCGTGGAGCCCTGCTTGGCCATGGTGATGAAGATCTCACCCGGCTGCTGCGACTCGGGGTAGAGCCCGATGTGCAGGTAACCCTCGTGCCCCGCGATGGAGAACTTGTGCGTGAGAGACGGCCGCTCGTCGGGCAGGCGCTTGCGCACCGGCTTGTAGACGACCTTCTCAACGACCTCACCTCTGGCATCGGCCAGCTCCGGCTCGCCCTCGGCCACACCATCGCCCGAGGTTTCGGCGGCGGCTTCCTTCTGCTTCGTGTTGCCGCCTTCGCTCGTGGAGAGCGGCTGGCTGCGCTTGCTGTTCTCGCGGTAGATGGCCAGCGCCTTCAGGCCGAGCTCCCAGCCCTTGGCGTACGCATCGGCGATGTCTTCCACCGTGGCGTTCTCCGGCATGTTCACCGTCTTGGAGATGGCGCCGGAGATGAACGGCTGCGCTGCGGCCATCATCTTGATGTGACCCATGTGATGGATCGAGCGCTCGCCGTTAGCCGGCGCGAACGCACAGTCGAACACCGACAGGTGCTCATCCTTCAGCTCGGGGGCACCCTCGATCGTGTCGTTCTGGTCGATGTACTCGATGATCGACTTGATCTCGTCGGCGCTGTAGCCGAGGCGCTCAAGCGCCAGCGGCACCGTCTTGTTGACGATCTTCATCATGCCCTCGCCTTCGCCGGCGAGCAGCTTGTACTTGACCAGCGCGATGTCCGGCTCGATGCCGGTGGTATCGCAGTCCATCATGAATCCGATGGTGCCGGTGGGCGCCAGCACAGTGGCCTGCGCGTTGCGGTACCCATGGCGATGGCCGAGGGCCACCATCCGGTCGGCACTTTCCTGCGCGGCCTTGCGGAGATAATCCGGGCACGTCGGGTCGATGTCGTCGACCGCGTCGTGGTGCATCTGCATGACTTCGAGGAAGGGCTCCTCGTTCTCGGCATAGCCGTCGAACGGACCGATCTGCTCGTTGGCCGCGATCTCGGCGCTGCGAGCATAGGCTTCGCAGTGCTCGATGGCAGTGAGCGCACCGGCCACCGCGCGTCCTTCGTCGCTGTCGTAGGCAAAGCCCATCGACATGAGAAGCGCGCCGAGATTGGCGTAGCCCAGACCCAGCGGACGGAACAGGTGGCTGTTCATCGCGATATCGCGCGAGGGGTAGCCGGCGTTGTCCACCAGGATCTCCTGCGCGGTGATGTAGATGCGGGCAGCCGCGCGGAAGCGCTCCACGTTGATGCTGCCATCCTCATTCTGGTACTTCCGCAGGTTCAGCGAGGCCAGGTTGCAGGCAGAGTCGTCCAAGAACATGTACTCCGAGCAGGGATTGCTGGAGTTGATCTTGTCGGTGTTCTTGCAGGTGTGCCAGCGCTGGATGGTGTCCTCGTACTGCGTGCCGGGGTCGCCGCAGACGTGCGTGCCCTCGGCGATTTTGTCGAGGATGTGAGCGGCATCGACCTCGCGAACCACCTCACCGTCAAGCACAGCGCGGAGTCCGTACGGCTCGTCGTTCTGCGCAGCCTCCATGAACTCATCGGTCAGGCGGACGCTCTGGTTTACGTTCTGGAACGCCACCGAGCCGTAGGCCGGGCCGTTGAAGCTGCCGTCGTAGCCCTGCTCAATCAGCGCCCAGGCTTTACGCTCCTCTTCCTGCTTGGCCTCCACGAACTCCATGATGTCCGGGTGCCAGCACTTAAGCGTCTGCATGATGGCCGCGCGCCGCGTCTTGCCGCCGCTCTTGATGGTGCCACCGGTGGCATCCTGCACGCGCATGAAGCTCACCGGACCCGACGGCTGACCGCCACCGGAGAGCTTCTCGACGGTGGAGCGGAGCGTGGACCAGTCGGCGCCCACGCCCGAGCCAAACTTGAAGAGACGGGCACTCTCACCCATCAGCTTCCAGATATCGTCGATGGAATCCTCCACCGAAATAATGAAGCACGCCGATGCCTGCGGCCGCTCGTACGGATCGACTTCCACAACGTCGCCCTTCTCCTCATCCCAGCCAAAGATCTTTTTGTCGCCCGTATCACGGACGCCGTACTGCTGGTTGAGGCCAACGTTAAACCATACGGGCGAATTAAATGCGCCGTACTGGTTGAGGCAGAGCCAGGTGAGCTCGTCGTAGAAGCGCTCGCCGTC
Organism: Salinibacteraceae bacterium; assembly: GCA_007124945.1. Lineage (GTDB taxonomy): Bacteria > Bacteroidota > Rhodothermia > Rhodothermales > Salinibacteraceae > Tc-Br11-B2g6-7. The sequence continues at coordinate 2,499 of SLED01000028.1, forward strand.
TTCTTCCGAGGCGAAGTAGTTCTGCTCCTTTCCCCAATCCGTGATGGTGCGGGTAACGCGATGGATCAGCTGGCGGAGTGAACTCTCGCGCCCTCCCTCCTCAGGAGGAAGATCGGTTTTTTCGATGTCACCGTAAAAATACTTGCTGGTGACGATGTTGGTGGCAAGCTGACTCCAGGTTTCAGGAAACTCGACGTCCTTCTGTTCGAAGATCGCTTCGCCCTGTGGATTTTTAATCGAGGCGTCCCGTTTTTCCCACGACAGAGAATCGAACGGGTCCTCTCCCTCCTCTGAAAAGACGCGGTCGATGACCAGGCCTTTCTTCAAATCATCCGGATCGGGAAGCTCCCCGTTTGCCATCTCCGGATTAAACAATGGTGCTGACGGTGCTGGTTGGGCCATAGTCCCCTCGCTAATTTCTATATATACGCAAAAACAGTTCGACACGCGCGGCGGCGAGTGCTGCGCCGGTGCAAGCGTGCACTCCGCAGCGCTATCCGAGGCAGGCGCCCTGCCTCGCCACGACGACAGAAAAATAACGGTCTATCGCTCCTCGCGATAAACCGGATACTACTGTGCGCTCATGTTGGTCTATAAGAAATCGACTTAAGGGCGCGGATGCAACCGTTTTTTTTCCACAATAAATACAGGAGGAAAAACCGTTACGACAAGCACACAGCAAGAAAAAACCGCCCTTTTCGGACGATATAGCGGGGGACGCTCGCCTTGTTCTTCCGCAATCACGATGTACTCAACATTGTATCAACCTCCGATACAGAGTTATCCACACAACCGCCAGATCACAGCTCGAAAAATGGTGCAATAACGGAGATAGGATTGTTGGCCCCCTTTTTTGCACGCAAGGCTCTCTAATGCTACTTTATGGCCTACGCCACTCCCATCTGTCCCACACCCGCCATGCGTGCCTCTGCTTTCATCCTTGCGGTAGCGCTCTTCTTTGCCTTTGCCGACCATACCCACGCCCAGCCTCTCTCCGTTGATGTGCAGGAGCGCGTGCTGGACAACGGCGTGACGGTGCTCGTATGGGAGCGACCCGCCGCCGGGCGCATCGGTGCACGTACGTTTTATCGTGTGGATGTGGGCGCCGAGCGACCCGGAACTGTGGGACTGACGCACATGCTGGAGCACTACCTCTTCTTCGGATCTCCCCTCGTGGGCACAGAGGACTGGGAGACGGAGCGCCCCATCGCCGAGGCAGTGGAGCGGCTGCAGCGCGAGGTAACGGATGAGCGCAACCGCCTGGCCGACTGCTTCCGGCAACGCGACGTGTTTGCCGAGGTGGAGGCAGACTGCTCGCAAGCCCGCCTTGACTCCCTCGAAACCCTGCACCTTGAGCTGGCCGCGGAGCAGAACGCGATGACAACAGGCATCGCCTTCGACCTGATTTATCAGCGGGCGGGTGGCACCGGGCTGACCGCCTCCACCGGGCGCGACTGGATGAAGTTCGACATCGACCTGCCCGCCAACAAGCTCGAGCTGTTCATGTGGACCGAGCGCAGCCGGGTCGAACATCCCGTTTTCCGCCATTTTGAACCCGAAAAAGAGGTCGTGGTCGACCAGATCCGCCGCTACGACAACCGTCCCGACGGCAAATTCTCCCGTGTGATGCGCTCCCTCACCTACGACGCCCATCCCTACGGCTGGGCCCACTGGTTCAGCGATCTCACCCGGGCCACCCGCGAAGACCACTGGGAGATTTTCCACAAGTATTTCATCCCCCAGAACACCGTACTGGTGGTGGTGGGCGAGGTCGATGCGGATGAGGTTTTCGAAATGGCCGAAGCCTACTGGGGCAGCTGGCAGAAAGGGCGCCCATCGCCACGCCTGCGCACCGTCGAGCCGGAACCCGTAGGGCAGAAGCGTCTTACGGTGGATGCAGCCGCCGGCCCGGCCGTAACCATGCATGTGCCGATGCCGGCCGTTGCACAC
>SLED01000104.1 GCA_007124945.1 Salinibacteraceae bacterium
GGATACCATCGCACCTGCCAGTAGGATATGCTTGCCGAGCGGCTCCGTCCATCCGCTCACGCCCGCTACGCCCCAGTCGCGGGGCCCTGCAGCGTAAGGAAATGCCAGTGTGCCCGCGTGGGTGATATTTCGCCACGAGTTGTAGCGGTACCGGGCGCTGATCAGATCCGCATTGATGGCCGGTGCATCGGGAATGGTATGAGGGGGCTTCCACGTGATCCAGGCGTCGTAGCCCTCCGGCGGAGAAGGATCGAAGTTGGAGGCTACGCGGCGGGCGTCCAGCCGGTAGGCCCGGTCGCGTCGTTTCGTATCCTGCGAGCGAACGACGAGTGACCCCTCGACCCTTGCGGAATCGGGCGGTAACGAGTCTAACACGGAAAGCCCCGTGACGAGGTGGGTGGTGCGTGTTTCGTCCGCTATGCTGGCAGGATGGGCGCCGAGCAGCCGGCCTTCTGAGAAGCGCTCCACCAGCGAGCCCGAAAGCTCCAGCTGAAACACGTTCGGCACCTGATCGCGAAGGGATGTGAACGCAATCCGCTGCGCGCCGTCAGCTCGTTCCGGCATCCAGACGGGATCGCGGTCATCATGCTGACCCCGCGTGATGGCGATTGACCGCCCCGTTTGCACATCAATTAGCAACAACTCCCGGCGCCGGTCGGCTGAGAAGCGGGCGGCCACCAGGAGATCGCGTTCCGGGTGCCACTGGACCGACGTCAGTTGCACATCTCCGGTGAACGTAGTCAGCTGGTCTCCCTCTCCCGACTCCAGATCCAGCAGGTATACATTTGCGGTCTCCCCCTCTACCCCGACAAACGCGATGGTGCTGCCATCCGGACTGAATGTGGGTGAGGAAGCGCGCCGGCTGTGCGTAAGTCGCTGCTCGTTGCCAGATGAGAGATCAAGAAGAAACAGATCGTTGAGAAGTGATCCGTGGTCCGCGCGCGTATTGCGGGTGTAAGCGAGGCGTTTGCCATCCGGCGACCAGCTTATCGGCGCGCGTACATTCCCCGTAGCCACAGTCCGCGTTCGATTAGCTTCGCGGTCACGCACCCAGAGCTTCCTAACGGGGCGCCGCAGCGAGGCCACGCCCAACGTAGCCACTTTTGACGTATCCCGGCTGTACCGCACATCCTCTACATACTGCGCAGGAAGGCTTAGGGGATTGGTCTCCAGTGAATCGATCGTCTCCTGCTGACCGGCGAGCGTATTGTAATAGATGTTGATTGAACGCCGCCAGTCCTCCTCAAACTGGCTGTATGAGTCGCCAGTCACCTCACGAAACGCGCTGTAGAAATCGTGCACCTCGAACAGACCGAGCAGGCGCGAGGACCGGTGCGCGAAAAGATCCGCCAGCGTGGAGTCGCCATACTGCTCGGCGAAATAACGTACCTGGCTGTTGCCCTTGGCGTACATCAGGCGGCCGTTCCAGATGGACTGCCCATCGGTGTGGCTTAGCCTGTCCTCCAGCGTAGCCGTGCGCAGCCAGCGGTCGCCCCGGTGGGCATCCCATCGCTCGGTCTGATACTGCGCCAGCCCCTCCGCCCAAACGCTGGTAATCGGGGTAGCGCCCAGCGCAAAGTCGCGGAGGGGCCGGAAGTTGATGGCGCGGAAATGAAAGATGTGCGCCAGCTCATGGGCAATCACCTTGCGCAGCCACTTGTGATTGCTCGTAAAGACGGAGGCGTAATCGTTGACGTTCACCCAGATATTCGTATACCCGTTGCCGATGGGTACCGCAAACCCGTTCACAATCTCGTCCTCATCGGAAAGATAGATCCGGATGGGCTCATCGAAGGTAACCTTTAGGTTAGCCGAGAGCGCTTCATAGGAAGCCTCCGCGATAGCCGCGGCCTCTTCCTCTATTCCAGCGATTCGATCCGGATACATGATCCGAAAGTTCGGCGTCTCGGCCACCTGCCAGTTGAGCTCCGGGTGATTGCGCCCGCTGAACCGATCAAACCCCTGCCCCACCACCTCCGTGGACCAGAGCAGGAGCATCAACAGAAAAACGGATACGCGCACGACTACCGGCATGGACCTCACAGCGTACAAAAGATGAACATGAGCGTGAAGATAGGGAAATGTAAGGCGATAGCTGCGTAATATCTTCAACAAAAAGACGGCAAATGCAAACCCATGGCGACCTTCAGCCGAGGGCAGGCGTGAGATAATGCTCTAACCGAGGGCCCGGGTTTCTGCCCGATATCACTGAAACGAGAACACACCTGATGTGGGAATGAACTGATTGACGTGTACACAGGGATGCCTGAGTGATACAACTGGCGGCCTCGCCGCCGATCGCCACCACCATTCACCCGACCAACAGAACCATGGCTGTGCAAGTGAACGATACTTCTATCGATTTCCTTTCAGCTCGCATTACGGAGGGCGATTACGTGCATGAAGGCACGTGGCAGGATGACCGACCGTCCAACGATGCAGAGATCAGCTTCATTGAAGAGCACGGGTGGAACGAGTTTGCCAAGTGGCATCTGGCGCTCGATACGCAGGCGAATCAGTTTAGCAAGCGTCGCTACGAGCATCTGGCGGGCGATTTTGAGAAGGTGCATCGCAGCGCCCTTGTCACGGCCTACGCGCGAGCAGAGCGCCTCGGCTTTTCACAGGTGAAGGCGGCAGCAACGCGCCTTATCCGCGAGATGGACGAAGCAGCCGGTGGCCCTCCAGAGGACGCACTTGTGCCACAGGATGCCGAAGAGGAAACGAAAGAAGCACAGCAGGAAGAGGACGCAACAGAGGCTCCCAAAGCTGCTGAATAGCAGCTGCAGTCAACTTGATCGTCTACAGTACGCGGTATGCTTCAGCAAGATGTGCTTATGCGGCAGGCGCAGCAGGCTGCGCAGGCCATTGCCGAAATTCTGATGCTGCGGCAAGATGGCCAGCTGCAAGAAGCGCTGGAGGTCGCAGAGGGTGCGCTACATTTGCATTTTGAAGTAGACCCGGAAGAGCTGCCCACCTACTCCTACGAGCACCTGACCGAGCGCTTCGCTTTCGAGCGTGACGAGCATGCCGATCGGGCGCTTTCATTTAGTGATCTGTTGCGACACCTCGGCGAGCTGCGCCATGGACACGGTCAGCCGGAGCGAGCACATCACCCTCTCCGTCTGGCGCTACGGTTGGAGCTCGGCCTCGCGGAGCGCCGCCTGCTTGGCCCCGACCCTGCCGGCCGGTTACGTACCCTGCTGCGCTACCTTCCACCATCGGAGGTGCCGGAGGCTGCTTTTCCCGCTCTCATCGACTTCTTCGCCCGCGAGCATGAGTTTGCGCGAGCAGAAAACTGGCTCTTTCACTGGCTAAACCACACCGATAACGAATCGGTCATCCGCGAGAAAGGGGCTGCGTTTTACGACAGGCTGACGGAGCACTCCGACGAAGAACTGGCCGCCGGTGGGCTGCCGCGACCAGAAGTTACGGAAGGATTGCGCGCTTTTGAGGAACGCGTTGCAACGTAAAATCCGTTTGTGGGCTGTTGTCTTCACATTAATCCACACCCCTCCCGCCCATGATCTATCGTACCATTCAGGGTTCGCGGGTGCCTGCACTCGGCTTTGGCACCTATCAGATCACCGGCCCCTCCTGCCGCAACGCCGTCGCCGATGCGCTGAACATCGGCTATCGGCATATTGACACCGCGCAGATCTACCGGAATGAAGCCGAGGTGGGAGAGGCGATTTCCGGCAGCGGTATTCCCCGCGAGGATATCTTCCTGACAACCAAAGTTTGGCTCGATAACCTCGCGCCTGCCGACGTGCACTCATCCACCAGGGAGAGCCTGCGTAAGCTACAGACCGACTACGTGGACCTTCTGCTGATCCACTGGCCGAACGAATCGGCCGCACCTCTTGAGGAGACGCTGGACGCCCTGGACGAACTGAAAAACGCTGGCCACACTCGTCATATTGGTGTGAGCAACTTCACCCCGTCGATGGTTGAGCGCGCGGTAAACCACACCACCATCTTCTGCAATCAGGTGGAATATCATCCGTTGTTAGCTCAGGAGACGTTACTGAAGCTGGCCCGTGAGCACGGCATGCTCCTCACAGCCTACTCGCCGATAGCCCGCGGAAAAGTGCTTGAGAGCAGCACATTACAGCAGATTGGCTCAACGCACGGAAAGTCGCCCGTGCAGGTGGCACTTCGCTGGCTTCTTCAGCAAGAGAACGTGGCGGCTATTCCCAAGGCCGAATCGGCTGATCACCGGCGATCAAATTTTGACGTGTTTGATTTCGAGCTATCCGACGAGGAGATGCAACGGATCGACCAGATGCAGGCCGGTAAGCGCCTGGTAAACCCCGGCTTCGCACCCGCCTGGGAGAAGTAGTCTCCACGCTCGTTTCCCTCCGCGATGACCCCCGGGACCATGACGTTCACCGAGTTTAAGGAGATACTGGTTGAGACTGTGCGCGCCTACTCGGAGGATAAGGCAGA
>SLED01000217.1 GCA_007124945.1 Salinibacteraceae bacterium
TGCCATCCACCGCCTCCTCTACCTCAAAATCCTCATACTCGAGAATATCGCGCAGCGTGCGGCGTATGCTGGCTTCGTCGTCTACAACAAGGATGGTTGGCTTACCCATGGCGCCAAAAGCAAGATGAAAAGAACGGCATCGTCAGGAGGCCGCTTCGTCAGGAGGTCGCGCGCTGGGCACGTGCAATACGGGCTTCCATCCGTGCGATATCCACCTCAATGCCGTCGGCGGCTCGCTTCTCCGGATACCGCTCGCGCAGATCCTCGTACACACGAAGGGCCTCCTCGTAATCACCCGCTTCCTCAAACGCTCGTGCCGCGCTCAACAAATGCTGAGGCGAAGACACCCCTGTGTCATAGATGGAGGCAGCCCGGCTGTATAGTTCGGCGGCCTGTGCATACTCCCCCCGGTCCTCGTGGATGGCAGCCCTTCCGGCCAGCGCACTTGCACCGACAAGGCTTGAAGCCTCCCGTACCTGTTCGAAGTACGCAAGGGCCTCATCAAGTTCTCCCATCTCATACAACGCGTTGGCGGCGTAAAACGCGGCCATATTTCCGGCATCCGTGCCACCGAACTGGTCTGCAATCTCTCGCAGGCCAAGCCGGTCCTCGGTACCGTCCAGCGCCACATCGTAGTTACCCTGCTCGTACTGCGTGACAATGCGGCTGAGGTGTTCTTGCGCTTCAGCACCCCGTTGCATCTGATAATAAATGTAGCCGGGAATCAGAAGCAGGAGCACCACGATGACCACAGCGCCACCATAGACGAGTGGTTTTCTGCGCTCGTAAAAATCAAGCGCACGAGCGTAGAGCGACAACATGCGCTCCTCACTCTGCTTCTCTGAAGATTGTTTTTTACCGGCACCCTTCGGTGGTTTCAATGCGGCCATACGTTTAATAGCGTTCCGTCAATAGCAAAAAAAGCCCGTTTCGATCGAGACTATCCCGAAAACAGGCTGGCAAGATGATACAGGTTAATCGGGCAGCGTGCAAACTTTACGCAACCGGCACTCTTAAGCCGTAGTGGGCGCATCGTTTCTTTTGCGTCACAGGAGTACAGACATAAGCATCACGGTTTCACAGAAAGCTTTCCAACCCTTTTTAAAATACGGCAGCCATCGCGTGGATCGTTGGTCATGCGGGGTCGTATGTTTGCTGACCATTTAGCGGTGACAACCCTAATACTCATTTCAACTCATTCAATCGGAGGAAAGCACATGGGCATCAATATTGGAATCAACGGCTTTGGACGGATTGGGCGCCTGGTGCTGCGTTCTATTTTGGAGCGGGGAGCCGACGACCTGAACGTGGTAGCGGTCAATGACCTGACGGACGCGGACACGCTTGCCACACTCTTCAAATACGATTCTGCACACGGCGTTTTCGATGGTGACGTATCAACCGATGGTAATGACCTTGTCATCGATGGCCTGCGGATTCCCGTACTTAGCGAGCGCGATCCTTCTCAGCTACCCTGGGGCTCGCTCGATTGCAACGTGGTGATCGAATCGACCGGTGTTTTTCGGACGCGCGAGAAGGCAGCCGCACATATCAACGCTGGAGCAGAGAAAGTGGTGATTTCGGCTCCGGCTAAGGGTGGAGACATTGATGCAACCATTGTGATGGGCGTAAACGATGACATCCTCACTGGTGATGAGGAGGTAATCTCGAACGCAAGCTGCACGACCAACTGCCTCGCACCGATGGCGAAAGTGCTGGACGATGCATTCGGACTGGAGCAGGGCTTCATGACGACTGTTCATGCCTATACCGCCGGCCAAAACCTGCAGGATGCCCCTCATAAAGACTTACGGCGGGCGCGTGCTGCCGCACAGTCTATCATTCCAACAACCACGGGCGCCGCGAAAACAGTGGGCCTTGTACTTCCCAAGATGAAGGGCAAGCTCGATGGCATGGCCGTTCGCGTCCCGGTTATCAACGGATCGCTGACGGACTTTACTGCCGTGGTAAGTAAAGACACGAGCGTAGAGGAAGTAAACGAAGCGTTCAAAGCTGCTTCTGGGACAGACCGCCTGAAGGGCATTCTCAAATACAACGAGGACCCGATCGTATCCACCGACATCATCCATAACCCGGCCTCTTGCATCATAGACGCGCCGTCAACTATGGTTGATGGCAAGGTCGTCAAGCTGATCGGCTGGTACGACAACGAGTGGGGCTATGCTACACGGACGGTAGATGTAGCTCTGAAGCTTGCCTCACTGAAGGCTGTGGCGTAAACTTACGCAACGCGTTCGAAAAGGGGAGGACCTGAAGCGTTCTCCCCTTTCGTTCGCACGTTCTGCCCATTGATGCTACTGAATATACATGGCGAAGCTCTCGATTGACGACCTCGACCTGAGCGGCAAGCGCGTGCTCGTGCGCGTAGACTTTAACGTACCCATCGACACGGACGAGGAAGGCAATCGTACCGTGGGCGATGACACGCGCATCCGGGCTGCCCTCCCTACCATCCGAGCGATCCTGGATGCAAAGGGAAAGGCAATTTTGATGAGTCACCTCGGGCGTCCGAAGGGACAGCCGGATCCCTCGTACAGCCTCTCGCCCGTCGCGCAGCATCTCGAATCACTCCTGGATGCGCGCGTCCGGTTTGCGTCCAACACCGTGGGTGAAGCGGTGGAAAGCACGGTGCGAAGCATGCCGGCGGGTAGTGTCCTGCTGTTGGAGAATACCCGGTTTGAGTCCGGCGAACGGGAGAACGACCCGGCATTCGCACGACGGCTCGCCGCTCTGGCAGATGTGTTCGTGAATGACGCATTTGGCACGGCACACCGGGCTCACGCATCCACCGAAGGCGTAACACGTTTCCTTGAGCAATCGGCGATGGGTAAGCTTGTTAAGACTGAAATAGAATACCTGTCCAAACTACTTGACTCGCCCGAGAAGCCCTACGTGGCGGTGTTGGGCGGCGCGAAGGTGTCGGATAAGATCGGCGTGATTGAGGCGCTCCTACCACGCGTTGATCGCATCCTCATCGGCGGCGCTATGAGTTACACGTTCCTGAAAGCGCTGGGTGAGAACGTAGGAGACTCCCGGGTAGAGGAGGACAAGCTGAAAACGGCGAAGAAGCTTTACGATGAGGCCGAGGGGAAAATCGTCCTCCCGTCAGATCATGTCGTGGCTGAGGCCTTCGACAACGACGCGCCTCGCGAGGTTGTGATCGGGTCTATCCCCAATAGAGCAATGGGACTCGACATCGGCCCGGATACCATCGCCTCGTATCGTGAGACGCTGATGGAGGCTAAAACGATTGTGTGGAACGGCCCGATGGGCGTCTTCGAGATGACGAACTTTGCAACGGGCACCAATGCCATTGCTGAAGCGCTGGCCGATGCCACCGAAAAGGGAGCCCTTACGGTTGTAGGAGGCGGCGACTCGGTGGCGGCGATCGTGCAGGCCGGCTTCGAAGAGCGCGTAAGCCACGTCTCCACCGGCGGCGGTGCGATGCTCGAGTTTCTTGAAGGTAAAGAGCTGCCGGGCATCGCAGCACTCAGCGACGCGTAGCCTTCTGAAGCAGGCGGGTACACGTAGGCTCTGGGGATCCCCAAAACCTCACCGTGTGAGGGATCGGATTACCGCACGCGTACGATTGATTCGGTGAGGCTCCGGCCACCTACGAGCAGGCGGGCGAAGTACACCCCGCTTGCGACGGTCGATCCGGTGCGGTCACGTCCTTCCCATACCACTTCGTGAAAGCCGGCCCGCTGTTCTTCGTCTACAAGAAGCGCAACCTCCCGGCCGAGCGTATCGAAGATTACGAGGCGCGTGTCAGCGTCCTCCGGCAGCCCGTATCTGATGTGTACGGCATCCCGGAAAGGATTGGGGTAGCCACCCTCCAGCGTAATCTCCGCCGGTGCCATCAGCTCACCGATCTCTCTGGACAAAAATGCCTCGCTACCAGCAAGGAAGCGGTATTCCCTGCTTATGGCGCCTCCGGACGGCAGCTGCAGCGTCTCTCCGCTGCTCACTTCATAGGCAGCATCGGCTTCGTCATCCACAACCCAGGCGTGCCAGCCCTCGGGCAGTTGGTCGGCATCGAGCATCTGAACCCGGGCACGTTCCTCTGAGGTTGCTTCCACTGTGAAAGGCCAGACGTGGCCCTCATCGTTGAGAGACCGGATATCTGTTGAGAACTTGTTTGCGGTGTGATCCCAGTCGCGGGGAAACGTGATGGCTACATCCGAGAAAAGCGAAGGTGGATGGGGATGATCGAAGCTGTCCCATCCGTCACGCGCGTCAGCGGATGCCCCGGCAACCACCTCAGCCCGCGTCTCCGACCCGGCGGTAACGCGCAAGCGCACCGCCCACTCGACGTCGGCCTCGCGCTGCTCTGCGATGAGATCTTCTTCATCCGGCACATCCGGGTCGAAGCGGATCACTTCCGATGACTCGCTCGGATTGAACA
>SLED01000239.1 GCA_007124945.1 Salinibacteraceae bacterium
CAAGTTTTCGATGCAGCCACATAATTTTCGGATTGATAGACAACTGGGTCCAAAGAGAATACGACCGTTGTCTTTCCCCTTTCTATTTATCGATGATGCACTCCGATGAACCCCTTTACCACGCTCGACCACGTTCAGGATGCCTATAAGCGGTACGTCCACACCTTCCAGCAATTCCGCAACCCGGTAATCGACGCGTGGGTGCAGGACCGCGTGCAGGAGGGCACGCTCCTTTGGCGCGATCCCTACATCGAGCTGGGCCGCCGTTTCAAGCCGGGAGCGGGCTTTGATGTCCTCGTCGAGGAAGGGGCGCTGCATCCGGAAACGCCGAAGGTGTTTACGGTGGAGGACGGAAACCGAGAGGCCGCGCCGATCAAGCCGTACAAGCATCAGTCCTAAGCCGTACGCGCCATCACCTCCGGCCACAACACCATCGTGGCCACCGGTACGGGCTCGGGTAAGTCCTTCACCTTTGGCATCCCTATCGTAAGCGAGTGCCTTCGCCTACGCGATGAAGGCGTCAGTGGCATCAAGGCCGTCATCATCTACCCGATGAATGCGCTGGCCAACTCGCAGTATGAGGACTTTGCGCAGCGCCTGGCAGGGTCTGGCCTCACCCTGGCCCGCTACACTGGCGATACCCTGAGCAGCGCCGATCGCGCACGGGCCGAGTTCAGCAACCTCACGGGCCGCGCTGAGCCGTTTGACAGCGAAATCATCAGCCGGGAGGAGATCCAGGAGAGCCCGCCTGACATCCTCATGACGAACTACGTCATGTTGGAGCTGCTCCTGACGCGCTTCAACGACCGAAAACTCTTCCCGCCCACCCATGCCGGGGTGCTGCGCTTTCTGGTGCTGGACGAGGTGCACACCTACACAGGCAGCCGGGGCTCAGACGTGGCCTGCCTCATCCGTCGCCTGAAAGAGCATACAGACACCGCGGGCAAGCTTCGCTGCATCGCCACCAGCGCGACGGTCCAGAGCGGCGAAGGGGAGGATGCGGAGGAGCTCATCGCGGAGTTTGCGACCAAGCTCTTCGGTGAAACCTTCAAGCGCGAAAACGTCGTCGGGGAATCATATCTCCCCATGGCCGGCACCGGCGACACCGATCTGGCGCCTACCGTGCAAGTCTCGGCGGACGCCCTCGCTACCTTTGACGGCTCCAAGGACGCGGTAGCGGCGCTGGCCGAGGCGCTGCTTGGTCGCACGCTGCAGGACCATGAGCGCTCAGCCACAGCGCTTGGCAACGCGTTAGCCAGCCAGGCGACGCTAAAGTTCTTGGAGGAAGCTCTGGCTGAGAGCGCAGCCTCTTTGCCCGACCTGGTAGAGGAATACAGGGCCCGCTACCGGCCCGAGGCTTCCCGTGCAGATGCACTGCGGGAGCTTCAGGCCGCGATCTTAACAGGCTCTGCTCCGCTCCTCGAAGATTCCCACAGCGATGAACCTGCGGCCCGCCTCGTTCCGAAGCTGCATGCCTTCTTTACGCAGGGACGCGGTATTCTCTCGTGCCTCACGCCGGATACGCACCACCTCAACGACCGCGGCGAGCGCATTTGCCCTACGTGCGTTGCGGAGCATGAGCGAGAGCGACCGGCCTACCCGATGTACTTTTGCCGAGGCTGCGGGCAGGAGTACTACAGCGCGATCGTCAAGGAAGACGGTTCGCTGGAGCCGCGCGAGATGGGGGCAGAGGTGGAGGAGGGAAGCCCGGTTTATCTATACCCCGGACACCACGACACCAACGAACTCCCCCTGCCAGAGAACTGGCTCACGGACACGGGGAACGTGCGCAAAAAATACAAGGATGCCGTACCCCGGAATCTGTGGTGCAACGCCAACGAAAACAAGCTGAGCGACCTTGATGGCGAGGGGGAGCCGATGGCGATGCTACACGAACCCTTTTTGCTCTGCCTCTCGTGCGGCATCACGTACGACCGCCGACCTTCTGAATTCAATAAGCTATTTACGTTCGGTACCGTAGGGCGCTCAACGGCTACCGACGTGATTGTCTCAAATACGCTGCACGCCTCGGCGCCTTCTGAGCGTAAGGTCATTGCCTTTTCGGATAACAGGCAGGACACCGCGCTTCAGGCCGCGCACATGACCGATCTACAGAAGCGGCTGCAGTTCAGGCGGGCGCTCTACAAAGCAGTAGAGGAGAGTGGTGGCCGGCTAACGCTGCAAGAGGCGGGGTACGAGGTGTACACTGCGTTGGAGGATGCAGCAGCACTACCTACCTATGAAAAGAAGTCAGGCGGCAAATACCGCCGGGGGGCGGGGGACTCGCGTAGGTTCGAGGAATACCTTGAGTTTGCCGTGCTGCATGACCTACGCCGCACGCACCGTCGCATACATCAGAACCTTGAGGATACCGGTCTCCTACGCGTGGACTACGGCGGTCTGGATCGGCTCGCCGCGGATGAGGAGCCATGGAAGACCGTGCCTGTCCTGCAGGACCTCGACACCGATATGCGGGAAGACTATCTGCGCGGCTTTCTGGACATAATGCGTAAGCGGCTGGCGGTACAGCATGATGCGCTGACCAACTTCAATAACTTCAAGCGCCGGGTCTTGGGCAAACTGAACCCGGCAGCGTTTCTCGAGGGGGACGTCAGTGACACGTTCATCAAACCCACAGGGTACAGCGACGAGGCATCCAACCGGTCTAAGAACGCTGAGGTGCTGCGCTTTGTGCATGCCAGCACCACTTTCATCGCGTGGACCAAGCGAGCACTTAACCTGGAGTATAAGGAAGCCGTCGAGGTGCTGCAGGCAACGGTAGGCACGCTATCCTCTCCCGAGGTAGAGTTTCTTACCACGCATCATGTCAAGTATGCCGGTACGCTTTACATGGTACCCTCGGATCTCATTGAGCTTGTTGCTACCGACGAGACGAAGCATCAGGTCTGCCCTCGTTGTGGGAGTGTGCAGCACTTCAACGTAACTGATGTCTGCACGGAGCGCTCATGCAACATGCTCGATAGCGATGTTGACCTCAGCCAGAACTATTTTCGGCTTGAATATGATCAGCCGCTTGGCCAGGGCGTCCCGGTGTACGCCGAGGAGCATAGCGGCCAGGTAAGCGGCGAAGATCGCCAGCGCATCGAACGCGCCTTTCAAAGCGACGAGGATCCCACGAATGTGCTCGTGTGCACGCCCACCATGGAGCTGGGCATCGATATCGGGTCGCTCTCCAATGTGTACATGCGCAACGTGCCACCAAACCCTTCAAATTATGCGCAGCGCGCCGGACGCGCTGGACGAAAGGGGCAGCCGGCCTTAATTAGCGTGTTTTGTGGTGCCGGGCAATACCGGGGGCCAAACGACCAGTACTTCTACCGCTATCCGGAGCGCATCATCTCTGGAAAAATTAGCCCCCCACGGTTTCTCCTCGACAACAAGCAACTCATCCGCAGTCACACGCATGCCCTGGTACTTGAGCTTTTGGCCCACCGTGGCGTATGGAAGCTTCCCTCTCGTCCAAAGGAGATACTCAACGTCGACGAGCCGACGTTTCCACTTTACCGGGATCTTCGGACGGACCTGGGCGCTGCCATCCAGAAGCAGCGAGCTGAACTCGTTGATGCTGTACTACGGGCCTTCAGCAGGGAAGAAGCATCCCTTGCGTGGTTCGACCGAGGGCACGCAGATGACACCGTGACGCGATTTGTCGATCGTCTGGACGCCAGCTTCGAGCCGTGGCGCGAAGAGTACGTGCGCCTAACCAAGGAGCGACAGGAAATTAATCGCCGGCTTGGCCGTGAAGCCCATGACCGCTCGCTGCAGGTGCGGCGCCGGGTCATCGAGGGCCGACTGCATTCGATGCGCGACGGCAAAGGTACGTTTTACACGTATCGCTACCTTGGCAGCCAGGGCTTCCTGCCGAACTATGCGTTTCCGCGACAGACCACGAGTGTGTCATTCTCAGACCGCGACCGCGAGCTGCGCCGCGACCCTGTCCTGGCGCTCCGCGAGTATGCGCCGGGTAACATCATCTACTTCGCGGGAAGCAAGTACGCGGTTACCTACGGGCGCCCTCAAACCCAGGAAGACGACGGGCTTGCGTTCGAGAAAATTCTGGTATGCCCGGGTTGTGATACCGTCTACATGGGGGAAGAGAACACACGGATCGTACGATGCAAGGTATGCAACGAGTCGTTGGAGCACGAACACCCTATCACGCGTGGGCTTCCAATGCCCGACATGGTGGCCATGCGACGGCAGTCGATTACCGCGGATGAGGAAGAGCGGATGCGTAAGGGCTATCAAATCGACACCTACTACGAGCCCGGCAAGCGATCCACCTTCGGGATCCTATCAGGCGAGGAAGAGCAGGCAGAGCTAACCTACGAGCACAACGGGCGCGTGCTCACGATAAACTCCGGCCCCCACCTTGACGAGGAGCGCGACGAGCCGCCTGGATTCAACTACTGCACCTCGTGTAATTCGTGGCTGCTCACATCGAAGGCTGCCTCGGATCATACCGAGAAGGGTTCGGACGGTCGAACGTGCCCCAATAATGCAACCACCAATGACGTGCTGGATCAGGTGCACCTGTTCACGCGCTCAGAAAACGATGTGGTCACGCTCGAATGCGCGGCGCCGGCGGATATCGAGAACAGAGAGGCCTTTTTCACCACGCTGCGTCATACGCTGGAACGCGCGCTCACAATCGCGATGGACCTGGACGAGAGCGAGGTGCAGAGCTTTGTAGGGGAGGTCCCCGAAGAGGCCGACCGGCGCCGCGTTGTACTTTTCGAGACGGCTGAAGGTGGGACCGGCGCGGTGAAGCAGCTCACAAAACCGCCACGGCTGAAGGCCGTTATCCGCGAGGCGCTTCGTATTCTTCACGCCGATGATGAGGAAGGTTGCGAAAAGGCCTGCTACGACTGCCTGCTCTCCTTCTACAACCAGCGGGACCACGACCACCTGGACCGAACCCTTGTGCTGCCCTTTCTGAAGCAGCTGTCATCGCTTACACTAAAAGCGAAGCAGGAGGACGCCACCGAGCGCTATGCGACGCTCGAAGCCGCATGCGAATCGACATTTGAGCGCAAGGTGCTGGAGACCATCGTTAACCGACAGCTACCCCTGCCCGACGCGGCCCAACGCACGATCTTTGATGGCGATGAGGCCCCGGTTGCGATAGCCGATTTCTATTACAACCCTCGGCTGGTTGTCTTTGTCGATGGGCCAGACCACGACAAGGACTATGTCAGTGCGGCCGATCGTGAGAAGCGTGACAGGCTACAAAAACTCGGTTACCGGCTGGTAGAAGTGCGCAGGATGGAAGATCTAGACCGGTTGGAGCATTTTCTGAACGGCTGACCGATGCGGGATATTTTGTCGAATCACTAACAACAGCTTAGTTCGTATGCCCCAACAAAACGCCTGGATGGTCCGCGCCGGTAACGAGAATGAACTGCCCGAGCAGTTTGAGGAACTGGGAGTCGTCGCCATCGGCTGGAACGCGATGGGGGACGTGTCAGGCTTGCAGCGGCGGGCGGAGTTCAAAGAGCGGTACAAGGAGGTGTACCCCGATAATTCGAAACACCGCCGCGCTGTCAATGCCGGGCAGGTGTACCGGTTTGTACGCGAGATACAGGAAGGTGACTACGTGCTCACGTACATCAAGTCCAGCCGGGAATTACTGATCGGGCGCATCACGGGTGCGTATGCCCACAAGCCCGACGCACTTGACGGTACGTATGATCAAATCCGCCCTGTCGAGTGGGAGGGCCGGGTTTCGCGGGATGCGTTCAGTACAGTTGCGCGCAACTCGATGGGCAGCACCCTCACGGTATTCTCTCTAACGGATTATGTTGATGAGATCGAGCGGCTGCTACGCGGTGAGCCTGCACAGGAGGAAACGGACAACGACGAGCTCGACGAGGCGCCGCCGCTCTTCGAGGAAGTGAAAGCGCAGTCGGATGAGCGCATCGCCGACCTCATCCACGCCCTGGATCCATACGACTTTCAGGACCTGGTGGCAGGTGTGCTTCGGGCGATGGGCTTTGAAGCCGTGAGCACGCCACCTGGCCCCGATCGCGGCGTTGATATCGTGGCTCATCCAGACGCGTTCGGTTTTGAGCAGCCGCGCATCAAGGCCCAGGTGAAGCACAAGAAAAGCACCTCGGGTGGTCCAGAGATGCGCTCCTTCATCGGAACGCTACGCTCCGGGGAGAAGGGCGTCTTCGTTTCCACCGGCGGCTTCACCCGCGACGCCAAACTCGAAGCCGAGCATGCTCATCAGCCCGTCACACTGCTGGATCGCGATGATTTCATCCAGCTGATGCTGCAGCACTACGAGCACCTGGAGTCCGAATTCAAAGCACAGATCCCCCTGCAGCGGGTGTGGGTGCCGGCGGTGTGAGGGTTTTGGTCGCCCTGAAAGGGTTCTCCCTCTTCGCCACGCTTCAGACACGCAGAGGGGCGAGCCGCAGGACCAACCGCACGGGATGTTCGCGTGCGCTACTGGCCCGTGATCAGAAACGGTTGCGGCTGGGGGCTGGAATGCAGCCTGTCGCAGGCCTGGGACCGAGGACGGTCCCGGAAGTGCGTCACGCCCGAGACGGACGTGATGAGAACGACGACCAACCACCGCAGGACCCATTCACAACAGCGGACGCCTGCGCCATTTTTCGGAATCCAAGTTCTTCCCCCTTCGCCCCGTATGGGGAGCAAGGGGGAAGACAGAAGGGGGATGAGGGGAGAAGAACAGAGCAGAGCCCACAGACGTCAATCGCCGCTCATCTATTCAGAAGTGAAGGAATGCCGCTAAGCTAATCACGGGACCGGGGACGATCCCGACGTCACGTCACGCCAGCCCCAAACGTCGTCCTGAGCGCAGGCCTGACCTCAACTACGATCGAGGGATCGCCCAGCGCACCGAAGACGAAGGGCGAGAGAGGAGAGCGACAAGAGCCGATTGAAAATAGCCGGTCTTCCCGGCCGGAGGTAAAGGGGGGCACCCTGATAGCTTGTGATTGGAAACCGTCGCGATTGTGGACAGGAATGCCGCCTCCCTCAGGCCTGGGACCGAGGACGGTCCCGATGTGGCGTCACGCCCGGGACGGACGTGACGAGAGTAAAGGGCACTCACCTCAGGACCAATCCGCAACGGCGGGCGCATGAAGTATTTTCCCGAATTCAAGTTCTTCCCCGGTCATGGGGAGCAAGGGGGAAGACAGAAGGGGGATGAGGGGAGAACAGAAGAACAGAGCAGTGCCCACAGACGTCAATCGCCGCTCATCTATTCAAAAGTGAAGGAATATCGCTAAGCTAACCCCGCACCGAGGACGGTCCCGGAAGTGCGTCACCCCCGCTCCCCCGTCCACATCGCGATGACATCCTCTTCGCCAATGTTGTCAAGCCTGCGTTGTACGTTATCAACAAGGTGGCTGATACCGAGGCTCCACGCGCTTACGATGATGAGTACAATAGGGAAGAACGCCGTGTTGATCACGATCGCGAGTGTTGATCCTTCGGCATCGAGAATTAGCATTGACACCAGGATGAGCAGTCCATAACCGACGGCGGCAACGGCTGCGATAGCGATCTTGCGCCGGAATGGCCATGGCTCACGCGGCCCAATGATTGTCGCGACCAGCCAGCTAACGAGCATTCCGATCAGCGCCAGCCAGCCCCAGATCCTGATGACCCACTGCTCTGCTGAGAGTCCATCGCCGCGCGCAACCAGAAACGATACGACGGGGGCTACGGCGTCGATTATAGGTGTCAACACGGGCTCGGCCTGCTCAATCAATTCCTCAAAACGGTCGGGATCGGACAGCATCGCTTCGTGGGCTCCAATGAGGAGCAGGGCACCAATCATCGCGCAGGCGAAGGTCCACAAAAGAATCATCGGGATGAGCTGCGTCCACCGCAGGTAGTCCAGCGCCAGGCCTGCCAGCAGCTTCCCGATGCGGATTAGGTCCTTTTTGTCGAGCATATCCGTTTGCACGAAGAATAGCAGAGTGCAGGCATGTATACATGCGAGGATGCTCGCTTTTCCCGGACACGTCTGTAACCAGTGGTGCTCGCTTTCTTTCGGCAGGAGTGGCTATCGGCAGCAGTGCTTGGGGTTTAGAACCGGAGCAACGTGCGGCTCAAACGGTGCGCTCGGTTCTCGCCCGCTACCGCATCCCACGGTGCTGTGCACTGTCGATCGAGACGCACTCGCCGGTTACCCAGTGTACGCGCGGTGAGGCCAGAAAGACGGCCACATCGGCTACCTCCTCAGGGGTCCCGAGTCGTCCGGGCGGCACGGAGGCCCTGACGCTTTCGTAAAACTCCGGCTGGTCCTCTTTCACAGCAGCCCAGACCAATCCGGGAAACTCAATCGACCCTGGAGTAATCGCATTGGCGCGAATGCCCTGCGGTGCGTGCATGACAGCCAACTTCTTCGTGTAGGCAATAAGCGCTGCCCTGGCGGCGGTGTAGCCGGAATCTGGCGCTGGATCACATTCAAGCCCCGACGTGGACGAGACCAGGATGATGGAGCCGCTATTCTGTTCGGCTATCCATGGGATCACGAGGTCACAGGCGCGTACAGATGTCTACGTTTGCATCCTCGGCGCTGTCGGACGAACATGCGGGTCGGGCATTTCGAGATTACGAGCCAGGTTCTTCCTTCTCGCTCCAACTACCGGTAGGAATGCTTGAGCGTATGAGCAGGAATTCCGCTACTCTTTCACCCGCATAACGATGAACGTTAAGTCATCATGCAGCGGCTCGCCCTTGCGCCACGCGTTAGCCACCTGCACAAGACGAATGACGACGTCGTCCGGACAGTCACCTATCGCCTGCGCCATGCAGTCGGGCATGTAATCGAAGCCCATCATTGTACCGTCCTCACCGCGCAGCTCTGGAAAGCCGTCACTCATCAAGAGGAGAATATCGCCGCCCTCCAGGTGGAGGCGCGTGGTGTGATACGGAATGCCACAGGGCCCGCCCAGCGGGATGCCCTTGAGGGAGATTTTTTCAATCCGGGCGGTGGCTGCACGGTATAGCAGGGCGGGGGGCATGCCGGCGCCGGCCAGTTCCAGTTCACGTCCCCGCAGCTTGCCCAGGGCAAAGGCCATATAAAGCCGTGGGAGCGCCATACGACGTAAAGCCTGGGAGGCCAGCCTGAGGATACATGCGGGATCCGGCTCGCTGGTAAGGTGAGCAAATAGACTCTTGACAGCAGTCACCATCGTACCTGCGTTGAGCCCGTGGCCTGTGGCATCTCCGATGGCAAAGGTCAGGGTCTCGTCGTCCGATACATCGAAGTCGTAATAGTCGCCGCCGACCTCGGTAGCTGTCTGCATGAAAGCCGCGATGTCGACGGTCGGATACTCCGGTACGTGGGACGGGAGCATGGAAAGTTGAAGAGCCCGCGCGTTCTCGAGCTCCTCAGTCTGGCGGTTGTTCTCGGCCTGCAGGTAGTTGGTCCACGCCTCGGCAGCCTCCGTCCGAAGTCTCTCAGTCTCCCGTCTGTTTTGCTCTCGCAGTCTGTGAGTGAGCCGGCGGCGCTGTATACGGTCAGCGACGAAAGCGCCACCAGCGACGAGCAGACCGTAGAACAGGTAGGCCCACCAGGTCCGCCACCACGGCGGCATGATGGTCACCTGAATCGCCGCCCCCTCCTCGTTCCACACCCCATCGTAATTTGAAGCCTTCACGCGGAACGTGTAGCTTCCGGGAGGGAGATTCATGTAACTGGCGGTGCGTTCGGTACCCGCCTCGCGCCATTCGCGATCGAAGCCCTCCAGTCGGTAGGCATACTGATTGTCTGCGGGACGGCTGAAGTTGAGGCCGGCAAACTCGAACGTAAAATCATTCTGCCGGTGCGTAAACGTGATGGCCTCGATCGTGGAGATATGATGCCCGAGCGGAGCCACTCCATTGGTAACCGGCTCTTTCGCAATGCGCAACCCGGTAAGGACAACCGGTGGCGCATATGGGTCAGTCTCGATTTGTTCGGGATAAAACGCGTTGAGTCCGTACCGGCCTCCAAAAAACAGCTCGCCGCGGTCGCTTCTATGGGTACTTCCATAGCCGAACACGCCTCCCTGTATCCCATCAGGTGCGCCAAAAACGCGGACGGCACCTGTTTCTGGATCGAGTCTGATGAGGCCGTTGTCAGTGCTGATCCAGAGACGCCCGGCATCGTCGCCGAGAATCCCTGCAACGCTAGCACCGGAAAGCCTGTGGTAACTTTCGCTCGTTCCGGCAAGCGGATCGAAGCGAAAAAGTCCCATGGTTCCGGATCCGATCCAGAGACCCCCCTCGTCGTCCTCGTGGAGGGAGGTAATATTGGCGATTCTCGGTAGGATGATCGGAGCAAAGTCGTCGGCTTCGGGGATATACCGGGTGAGTCCGCCCAGCAAGGTCCCAAACCAGAGCGTTCCGTCACGTGCCTCATAGACGGCGCGGATGTCGGTGCTGCCCTCGGCCGTCGACTCACTCGAACGATCCAAGTAGCGGATAAATCGATTGCCGACTCGTTCAAAGCGGTTAATCCCGGCATGAGTACCGATCCAAAGCGTCCCCGACCGGTCTTCCAAAAGTTCCGAAACGGCGTTGCTGCTGATAGAGCCCGGATCCGTGGGATCGTGCGTGAAGCGCGTGAAAGTATTTGTTTCGTGGTCGAATTGGTTTAGCCCGCCGAAAAGTGTACCGACCCAAAGCGTACCCTCTTGATCTTCCAGTATGGAGGACACATCATCGTGGCTGAGACTAGTCCGGTCGGACGGATCGTGCCGGAAATGTGTGAAGGTACCGGTTGCTCGATCGAGCCGATTCAGCCCGTTGCTGGTACCGATCCACAGTTCTCCGGATCGGGTTACCTGGATCGCCCGAACGATCCCTGAGGTCATGTTGTTGGCATTTAGCGGATCGTGCCGGTAGAGGGTGAATTGGTTGGCTCGCAGATCCACTTTGCCTATACCACCCTCCAAAAATCCAATCCACAGGGTTCCCTGCCGATCTTCGTAGAGGGTCCAGGGGTTATCGCTATTGGGGCTGAAGGGATCGATCGGGTTATGCTGGTACCGGGTAAGGCGTCCGGAGGCACGGTCGTAGTAATCGATTCCCCCGTTGTAACTACCGATCCAGACTCCGTCCCCGCTGGCATCCTCGTAAATGAAAACAGTTCCCCGGTCGATCGGGTCGTTTTCCTCGTGAATCCGTTCCCGCAATGTAGCCAGGTTCGGGCCTTCCGGCTCACGGAGGAGTACTGTGAAGGTGCCATGCTCCCGATCAAAGAAATGCAGTCCGTTGTCCCAAGTGCCGACCCAGAACGTGCCCTTCGTGTCTTCATGGAGGGCCCACACCCTGTTGTCGACAAGGCTGTTAAGGTCACCTGGAACGGTATGGAGGCGTTCGAAGGTTTGCGTTGCCCGGTTCAGTCGGTTCAGTCCGCCTTTGTGACTTGGCGGGGGCCAGGGGCCGCCCGTACCGATCCAGAGGGTGCCCTGCCGATCCTCGTAGATCCGACGCACGTTGTCGTCGCTGAGGCTCTGGGGATTGTCTGCATCGTACCTGTAATGGACAAACGTATCCGTCTCTCGGTCATAGCGGTTGAGCCCTGCGTTAAGTGTCCCAATCCAGAGCGTCCCGGAGTGATCTTCGTAGAGGTAGGTAATGTAGTCGTCGCTGAGACTCCGAGGTTCGTCCGGGTTGTGCCGAACGTGTGTGAATCGGTCACTTTTGTGGTCGTACTTGTTCAGTCCCGCTCCATAGGTGCCGATCCAGAGTGTTCCCTCCTGATCTACCAGCAGCGACTCGATATAGTTCGAGGCTATCGAGGTCGCATCACTTTCGTCGTGCCGGTAGGCCGTAAAGGTATAACCGTCATATCTATTGAGGCCGTCAATCGTACCAAACCACATGAACCCCAGGTGATCCTGTGTGATCGAGGTGACAAAGCCATTAGAGAGACCGTCCTTGACCGTCAACGTCTCAAACCGAATCTGTTGAGCCTGCGCATACAGGGGGAGGGGGCTCATGAGTAGCAGACCAGCCACACAAAACCCGATAAGGAAGATGCTTCGCATTGGGCCGCCCTCGTCCTCTGAAAAGGCTATGTGGGATAACCACCATTAAGAAATACCTAACCCTGCACTACGCGCCATTCCGAGCCGAGTGACTGGTGTGAGGGAATGTTACTGATGTAACGCCATGGTACGAGTTCTCTCCAGAAATCAGTACAAACGCCTGGACAGCAGCCGGAGTCAAACACCGTCTCTGGTCGGTCAGAAAGATGGCTGGCGTGGTCATTAGCAGATCCTCAGCCCAGATTCGATACGGGTGTGAAGATGTCGGGCGTTCACGACCGCGCCCGAGGGTGCAGCTTCACGTGCAGGTCTTCCCGCGCGAGTTTGCTTAGCAGCTACGGCAGTGTTGGAGAATGTCCGTGGGCTTGGGTAGATTATTCGGTACGCGTGGGGTTCGTTTTTGCTTGGTTCGTTGTGGGACGATAAAGCAGGAAGGAACCCCTTGCTGTTTCTAATTTCAACTAAGCCTGAATCTACACCACCAGACGCTCGCCTTTCGTTTCCATTCTTTTGTATCCATGATCCGATTTCTCCATACAGCCGACCTTCAGATTGGCAAACCGTTTCACTGGGCCAACGACCGGGCGCGGTTGAAGCTGCGGGAGCGGCGGCAGGAGGCGCTTGATGAACTTGCCCGGGTGGCAGAGGAACGGGCCGTCGATTTCGTGGTCATTGCGGGCGACTTCTTCGATGCCAACACGCTGGGCGATGACGTGGTGACGCAAACCTGCGCGCGCCTCAAGGGCTTTTCCGTTCCAGTCCTGATCCTGCCCGGCAATCACGACTTTGCCGGCGGTCCGGGGTGCGTGTTCAAGCGGGATACGTTCCTGCGCAATCAGCCCGAGCAGGTGACGGTGCTGGATACGACCGAGCCGCACGTGCTTCTCGATGGACGCGTGGCGGTGCTGCCGGCCCCGATCACCCGGAAGGACCAGGTGGGCGATCCGACCGCCCATGTCACATCACAGTTCGGCCGCGACGTGGCACCGGATGCCGTGCGCATCGGGCTGGCGCACGGCGGGGTGGTGGATTTCAGCGGGGAAGGGACGCTCTCTCGCATCGATCCGGATCGGGCAGAGCGTGCGGAGCTCGACTACCTCGCGCTCGGCGATTGGCATGGATGCAAGCAGATCAACCGGCGGACCTGGTACTCGGGCACGCCGGAGCCCGACTCGTTTCAGCAGAACGATCAGGGCCACGTGCTCTGCGTGGAGATTGCAAGACAGGGCGCCATGCCATCGGTAGATAAGGTGGCGACGAGCAAAACCGACTGGCTCAAGTATGAGGACGAAATCACGACGGAGCAGGATATCGACGCGCTGCAGCGGTGGTTTGCCGAGTTCGACCGCCCGCTTGATACCCTCGTGCGCCTTGAATTAAGCGGCACGCTGACCTTCGAGCAGATCGACCGCCTGGAGCAGACCATCGCCGACCTCGAAAACACCATCCTCCACCTTCGCCGCCGTGGTGAGGGCATCCAGCCGAAGGCAAGCGCCGATGAGATCGACTCCATCGCCACCGATGGCTATCTGCGCACAGCGGTGGAGCGCCTCCGCGCACAGTCTGAGGTGCCCACCGAGGAAGGGGCGATCGCAAAGCAGGCGCTGCAGCAACTCTATCGGTTCAAGCAGTCAGGTTCGTGAGTTGTGGCACTGCCCTATGCTAAATAGCGCGCTTCGTCCCGGATGTGACGAATATACTCAATCTGCGATCTTGACATATTCTACGTCTTCCAAGATATGAGGACCGAGATGGGGGCTGAGAGCCTCGCGCGTGATCAGCTCCACCGATCGTCCGAGCCCCTCTTCCAGCAAAAACGAGACAGCCATGAAGTTATCGAAGGACTTCTCTTCCGGGGCAAACTCGACCAAAAGGTCCACGTCGCTCTCCGGGCCGGGTTCGTCTCGCCGAAATGAACCAAATAAACCAAGGCGCCGCACGCCGAGCCGACGAAGGTCATCTCGGTGGTGGTGCAAGCGCTCGATCAACTCTTGTCTGGTTTGAACTATCGCCATAACAGCAGGAAAACTAATGCCAACCGCGGATGTTGCCACCGCAAAGCAGCATCACGTGCCGGCGGAAATCAAGAAAACCATCAGTTCATGGGCGTCTGGTGACTGACCTGAGAGATTAGTGTCTGAGCGCTCTCTATCGGATGCCTGAGCCGCGAGGATGAGACGCTAACCAGCAACCGGTGTCGGCTCGCCACGAAACCCTTCTGTTATCAGAAGCTTTCTCACCTCAATCTCCCCGAACAAAGCCTTGATCAGCAACTCCCCTCCGTATGCACCTGCGCTCCGTAGAAGTTGAGTCTTTTGGCACCATCAATGGACCACTCGAAATCACGTTCGATGACGGATTGACACTCATTTACGGACCCAACGAAACCGGTAAGTCCACGCTGATGCGCGCGATCTGGTTTGCGTTCACGCGGCGTGCGCAATCGCAGGCGCAGGATATCAAGGACATCGAGCCGACGACAGGCGGCACGCCCGAGGTGACGGTCGAGTTGGAGGTCGATGGCGACTACTACACCCTCACGAAGCGTTTCGCAGGGCAGCAGGGAGAGGCCACGCTAAGCATTGAGCGCTCAAGTGGTCAGGTAGAGAAGTACACGGGTGACGAAGCGGATGCGCAGCTGCAGCAGGCGCTGGGTTTTGGGGAGATGAGCGGGCGGGCGCGGACCCCCGATCATCTGGGCTTATGGCCGATCACGTGGGTGCGGCAGGGCCAGGGCGGGCTCGATCCGGCGGAAGCGCTCTCGGAGGATGGCAATGAGCAGACCCTCTCCGAGGTGCTGGCGGAGACGACCGGGCAGGTGCTCGCTGGCACCGACGCAGCCGAGGTGGTGGAGCGGGCCCGGGAGGAGTACGAGCGGTTTTTCACGTCAAGCGGCCGGGAGACAACCGCTTCAGGTGCGCCCCTGCATGAGGCGCGGCAGACCGAGGAAAAGGCGCGGACGCGTTTCCGCGAGCTGGAGTCGCAGCAGCAGAATTTCGAGCGGGACATCCGCGCGTTCGGAAAAGCGCAGGAGGAGCGCGATCGGCTGCAGCAGGAACTGCCGGAGCAGGAACGGAAGCTGCAGTCGGCCCAAGAGAAGCAACAGCAGATCGATAAGCTGAAGCAGAAACGCGAGGCCCTTCAGCAGGAGAAGAAAGTGTCCGAGCAGTCGCTGGAGCAACTGCAGGAGCGCATCGCGATTCGGAAGAAGTTGCGCGAGCAAAAGAA
>SLED01000150.1 GCA_007124945.1 Salinibacteraceae bacterium
GTGCCAACACCTTTCGTGCTGTCAACCAGGATTCGGCCCTCCTGAGCCTCCACCAACTCCCGGACAATAGCGAGACCAAGACCGCTGCCCTCGTATTCGCGCGATAGCCCTTCAGATTCCTGTCGAAAGGCGTTAAATATATCCTCCTGCGCGTTTTCGGCGATACCGATACCCGTATCCTCGACCTCGATTACGCCCACCTTATCGTCCCGAACACCAACGCGAACCCAAATCGAGCCCCGTTCCTCCGTAAACTTAATCGCGTTATCAAGCAGGTTGGTGATGATCCGCCGCGTAGCTTCGCGATCCCATCGCACGAGGAGATCGCCGGCGGAAGTCGATTCAACAGACAGATCGACAATCTTCAGCTCTGCCCGTCGCTGCATGGAATCGGTCACGTCGCAAGCAATTTCGTACAGGTTGGCGACCTCGCGTCTGGGTTTGTAAGCGCCGCCCTCCAGCATCGAAAGCTCAAGCATAGATTCGAGCGTTTGCTGCAGGCGCATACCGCCCCGGTGAATTACCGAAGCCAGTTCTTCAATCTCTTCCTCTGCTTCGTCGCGGAGCAACTCGGCATAACCAATTATTGCGGTGAGCGGCGTACGGATTTCGTGGCTCATATTGGCAAGCATGGCGTCCTTCAATTTGGCCGCCGCTTCTGCATCTTCCTTTGCGCGCCTGAGTGCGTTTTCTCGCTGTCGCTCCTCCGTGACGTCCCGCATCACCGAAATCCAGTACACAATGCTACCGGAGTCCGAACGTACGGGAGCGATGGTGCGCTGCAGTACGTACTTGCTCCCATCCTTTCGATGCTCAACGGTTTCACCCACCCATGATTCGCCCCGTGCCAGCGATGCGTGCATAGACCGAACGGCCTCAGAGGCATCTTCGGCTTCACGCAAAAACACAACCTCGGCTGCTTCTTCTGCCATGTAGCCCGTCAACCGCGTAAACGCAGTGTTCGCGTAAAACACCTCTGGCTGCTCAGTAACGGGATCAGCCGCTGTTATAACTATTGCTTCACCTGCCTGCTCAACTGCCTCGGCCAGCAGCATCCGCTCGTGCGCAGCCCGTTTGCGTTCTGTTATGTCCAGCAGCACCCCATGGTAAACGAGCCCCTCCCCACTCTCATCAGGCTCTGCTACGGAGTGTAGCCAGATGATGTCGTGCGGTGACCGCTCGTACGGAAACTCGAGATCCCATTGGGCTCGCTTCTCAATTGCATCCTCCGTAGACGCTACAAACTGCTCGCGGTGTGTCGCAGGGACCTGTGCCGCAAATGTCTCAAAAAGGTCGGGCCGCTCTTGATCAAGGCCAAGCAGAGACCCAATCTGCGTGCTAACGGAGGTTACAGTACGGTCGCTGCCGTCGCCTGTATCTATCCTGTAGAGGACACCGGGGACGCTGTTTGCGAGGCTACGCAGTTCCCGTTCACGTTTACGGAGCGTATTCTGCGCCTCCTTCAGGTCGGTAATGTCCGTAATGAATCCATCCAGCGATTCGGACCCATCAACGGGATCAGCCACCGATCGGCCACGCTCCCAGACCCACCTGATGCTTCCGTCCTTGTGGATAATTCTGTACGTGAGATCAAACATCCCCTCTGCCTCAAGCGCCCGCGCTGACTCCTCGCGAACGTACTCGCGGTCTTCCGGATGAATCACCTCTTCGGCATTCCTTATCCCCTGCTCCATCTCCTCACTTGTGAAGCCAAGAATTTCTTCAACCGACCCTTTTACGAACTGAAGCGGCCATCCGGGCACGTTGAGGTGGCGGTAAACAAATCCGGGGAGGTTTTCCAGCAGCGTTTGTAATTGACGCCGCTCCTTCTCCTGTTCTGTGATGTCGAGCGCAACCTGCATCGCCCTATCACCGCTTACCCCCACCGGTAACGTTTCAATACGGTAAAGGCGGCCGCCAAACGACACCTCGAATGTGGCCGATGCTCCACGAAGTGCCTCACGAAAATGTGGCTCCAGGCGCTCCACCGTCTCCTCGTCGAACACTTCATAAATCGTCTTTCCTTCCACGTCTTGCGACAGAGCCGCCTGATCCTCAAGCCCGCTTCCACGAAACGTCGTGTAGCGCAAATTTTCATCGAAGATGGCAACGATGCCCGTCGGAAAGTTCTCAACCAAAGCCTGATAGCGCGCCTCACTCTGCTCGATCTCTCGTTCGCAGGCCTTCCGCACTTCCTTCTCGCGAAGCAATTCAAGTTCGCAGACAAGCAGCTCCGCTAAGACATGAAGCTGTGCAAAGTCCTCGGCCGAAATCTGCCGGTTACGCGCGTCCATCACGCAGAGCGCCCCTACGGTCGCACCGTCGTTAGACCGCACCTTAACTCCCGCGAATAGATCAGGCAGGCTGTCAGACTCCACATCACCGGAGAACCACTCCCTTGCGTCTGCAATTTCTATCTGGGTCTCACGGCCAGATGCGTGCATCACGGCTTTCCCGCAACGATCGAGCACCTTCTGAGGGTAGTCGGAGTCGTCAGTTAGAGCTCGCCAGGGAGAGCCTCCTTCGGTCGGCACAAACGCAAAGGCAGCCTGCACATCAAGCAAGGAGACAGCCTGCGACACCACATGCTTAAGTTTAGCGGTTGGTGCACGTCGGATTAACTGGTACCTTCCAGTGGGTTCTGGATGAGCATCCTCTGGCATTCGCGAGTGGCCTAAATTAGAGATAGTGGGTGAGCTGGACGCTGCGCGGTAGAGATCACAAACAGGACGAATCCAACTGTCTTCGAAGGATCGAATAATAGCCGCTTGCTCTAACCTGTTATGGTACCTTTTAGAAACGGCTATAGTTCATACCATTACTCGCCGAATCGATCAATAAGAGAATTTAGCGCCGTCTTAAAATCTGAAGCAATGCTGGTAGAATCGAGCGTTTGGTAGCGATTTAAGCAAGCACTCCTCTGTATTTGCCGATACAGTCTGTACCAATTGTCGATGCCACTTCGTATCTACCGTTACGGATCCACCAAACTGACTAACCGCCTCGCTATGATACCAAGATTGCTCGATCGCGCGCTGTCTGTTGCGGCACTTGTTCTCGCCACACTATTTTTAGCGGGCTGCGATACCAGCCTGCCCGACATGTGGAGCGACCCGTTTGCGCTATCCATATGCGGGCTGATTGCATTTATCCTCGCCATCATCGCGATAATAGAGGTAGCGGGAAGTCGCCGCAGTGTGGCTGGAAAGGTAATTTGGATACTCATTCTGCTTTTCCTGCCCTACCTTGGCGTAATCATGTATTACCTCTTCGCCGATCGGTAGACGATGCGAGCTATCCCTGCGGTATTTTTGTTCGTTGTCGCCGCGCTTTGGGGCTGCGCACCCGGGCCTACGCTACCCGCTGATGAAGAGCAGTTGGAGCGATTGTACCAGCGAGCCATCGTTGACGCGGAATCGCTCGGTACGTCTGCCATCCGGCCGCTCACGCCTATTTCGCCCGAGGTGGAGTTTCTTGCGTGGGAGGGCGCTCCGGGCGAGAGTCGGGTGCTGTTGGTCAACTGGACGGACGATGCTCCGGCGGAGGCGGGCGCCTCTACGCAAATCGGCGAGACCTGGGTAACACTTGCGCCGAAAGTGCAAGACTTTTGCACAGCGCTCTCTGGTGATGCGGGAGAGGTGTCCATGCGCCTTCGCCAGGCCATCGGGCTGCCGCCTGATGCCCCGTACGATTTGTTCGTCTCGCTGTGGGTTGATCCAGAAGATGTTTTTCGCCCGTGCAGAGATCCCCAGATCACGGACCGGGACTGTCCGCTTACCTTTCCGCGATCCGAGCGCTTTGTAACCGTGGCAGACGAACACATCGACTGGATCGAGGGCAACATCGACTTTTCGTATCAACCGGACGGTTACCCGTGGACGAACCTCGGCTACACGTACGACTGGGGCAACCCGGAGGATATCTTCGGATTTAGCGAGTACGTCATACGGGCTGGTGCGGACGTCACCGTGGAGGCGATTGACTCTACCGAAACCTACTGTGGTGTCGATGACCCATGACGCACCCTGGCGGGATCGAATTCCAGCTAATCCAGTCTATTCCGTGGCCTAATTGATCATCCACCTGCACACCCCTTCCTATGCTGTTCCGTTTTTCCCTTGCCGGATTCGTTGGTGCTCTTTGCATCGCTTTGCTGCTGACCGCCTGTGATGGCACAGCGCCATCAGAAAGCGCTGACTCGCTTGAGGCTACAGACGAGCGCCCGGTACCGCTACTGCTCGTCTCTATCGACGGGCTCCGGTACGACTACCTCGATATCTACGACGCTCCTACGCTTGAAGCGCTGGCCGAGTCTGGTACGCACGTGGAAGAGGTAACGCACAGCTTCCCGACCAAGACCTTCCCGAATCACTACACGATTGCCACGGGGCTCCACCCCGCCAACCA
>SLED01000109.1 GCA_007124945.1 Salinibacteraceae bacterium
CCATAACAGCATCCAGCCCCGCGATCCCTACCTTGCCTCACTGCAGCCAATGCTGCATCGCGACCACTGGTATTTTCATGCATGAGCGTAGGCCATGGCTACCAACGAAGCACCCGAGAAAGATGCGCCCGGATCGGGCACAACCGTCCTGATTGTCGATGATGAGGACGATATCCTGGATCTCCTTCAGTACAATCTGGAGCGGGAAGGATTTGCGACAGCCACCGCCCGGGATGGGCGCGAAGCACTGGAGATAACGGAGAAGATCGAGCCCGATCTTATTATTCTTGACATCATGATGCCTCGCATGGACGGCATTGAGGTGTGCCGCCGCCTCCGGCAGGATGCCCACCTCCGCAACATCCCCATTCTAATGCTAACCGCCAAGAGTGGCGATAAGGACCAGATAAAGGGTCTTGATGTGGGAGCAGATATCTACGTCAACAAAGATGTGTCGATGCCGGTGCTGATGAGCCAGACCCATGCGCTCCTCCGTGGCACACGACGTAGCGAGACGCCGCCGGATCTCTTGCGTATCCATGGGCTTGAGATTGACCGGGACCGTTACCTTGTTTTTCAGGAGAAGGATGGGGAACGCGCCGAAATGCGCTTTCCACGTAAAGAGTTTGAGCTACTGCACTTCCTTGCCTCGCACCCTGGCACCGTCTTCACACGACAGGAATTGCTCGATCACGTGTGGGGGCGGAACGTGTACGTAGTCGATCGTACAGTGGATGTGCACATCCGAAAGATCCGGGAAAAGATCGGGAGCGAACTTATCGAAACCGTCAAAGGAGTAGGCTACAAATTCAAAGAGTAGCGCGGCTGGGCAGGAAAGGATGGGGGTATGCCTGCGTTGACTTGTATCAGTAGTGCTTTCCTGCCAACTACTCTCATTCTATGGACTTCCCACTTTCCCGCACGCAGCTGCGGCGGGGTAAACTCCCGCTGAAGATTGGTGCAGGTGCTGCGCTTGGTGTTGCCCTGCTTTCCACTGCCGCCGCTATTGGTGGTGTGTTGGGCTGGTGGATAGGTGCACTTCTAACAGTGGCGGCCGGGGTTTCTGCCTTCGCTGTATCGCACCGGCTGCTGGTGCCACGCCTTGACCTTGCGCATTCGACGCTCAAGCAGATTCGCAAGCACGAGTTCGAAAACCTGGAAGCCGCACGCATTCAGAAAGGCGACGAGCTCAACGCACTGATCTGGCAGGTGTACCGCACCGGCCTGGCGCTCGAAAAGGAGATCCAGGAGCTGCAACGTATTGAGTCGCATCGGCGAGACTTTCTGAGCAATGTATCGCACGAGCTGAAGACACCCATTTTTGCCATCCAGGGGTTCGCCGAGACGCTTCTTGACGGCGCACTGGAAGACGAGCGCGTGAACCGGCGCTTCGTTGAGAAAATACGGCGCAACAGCATCCGGTTGCGCAACCTGACTCGCGACCTCGGCGAAATATCGCAGATTGAGACGGGCGATCTCCGCATGACGTCCGAGCCGTTCACGCTCCAACGGATAGCGCGCGAGGTGCTCGAATCAATGGAGCCACTGGTAGAGGAGAAGGGCGTACGGCTTCAGTACGACATCCCCCCCGGCCTTCCCTCGGCCATCGGTGATGCCGAGCGCATCCGTCAGGTGCTCATCAACCTGATCGAAAACGCTATCAAGTATAACAAACGCAATGGTAGCGTCACGCTCTCCGCGCGCCAGACCGGCAGGCAGTTGCGTGTAGAGATTTCCGACGAAGGGATTGGCATTTCGCCACAGCATATCCCACGGCTAACCGAGCGATTCTTCCGGGTAGATACCAGCCGCTCCCGCAACCAGGGAGGCACCGGGCTCGGGCTAGCGATCGTAAAACATATCCTCAACGCGCACAACCAACGCCTGGACGTCACCAGCACACCCGGCGAGGGTTCTACGTTCGCGTTTAACCTGCCGATACACACGCGAGACGAAATACCCGTTCACGAACGGAATGGTGGCAGCGATACCGAACAACCGATACACACGTGAGGAACGTTGCACCTACCCCCCTGTAGGTGCCCCACCATTTTAAATTCATTGCCGCTTAGCCATGAAGCTGTCCGAATTCATCAAACAAGAGGAGTTTGCATCAGCCGCCCAGAAAGCTCTGCTGAATGTACTGGTGAGCAGCTCCTGGGTTATGAGCGAGCTGTCGTCGATGATGAATGAGTTCAGTATCACACCGGCCCAGTACAATGTGCTACGCATTCTGAACGGCAGCCACCCCGACAAGCTTACGTGCAGCGATATCGGTGATCGGCTGCTGGACAGAACACCGGACGTGACCCGGCTGCTCAATCGGCTGGAGGAGCGGGCGCTGGTCGTTCGGCAACGAGCCGATCACGACCGCCGCGTGGTGGAGGTTGGCATTACCGGGGAGGGCCGCAACCTGCTTTCCAGGATGGCCCCGCACGTTGAAGCAACCCAGGAACGGCTCACGCGGCATCTTACGGAGGAGGAACGTGTGCAACTGAGCCACCTGCTCGAAAAGCTGCGCCGCGATCAGTAAGAAAAAGCTATTCCTGTTACGAATGCCCCGGCAGGAAACGCTACGTGGCAAGCGGGTTAGAGGAACGCTGTGTCAACAGCTATAAGCTAAATTCCAATCGTGGCTGCAGTAGATACCCCCACCACCGGTCCTCGCGAGCCTTTCACCTCTGGCAGCGTTTCGCTCATGCGCGAGACGAGCCCCACGCGGGCAGAGATCGCGTTTATGATTCTGGTGGGGCTTTTCATCGGCGCGCTGGTGATGACCAACGCCATTGCAGGCAAGTTCTTCGTCCTGTTCGGGCAAGAGCTCTCCGCAGGCATCATCGCCTACCCCATCACCTTCCTGGTAACAGATCTCATTTCGGAGATCTACGGGCGGAAAAGGGCCTCGTGGGTGGTCGGCGGTGGTTTTATCGTTAGCGTGTTCGTGACGCTGATCGTCTGGGTCGCGCTTCAGGTGCCCATCTTTGAGGAGTCACCGGTGGACCAGGCAGCGTTCTCTCAGGTGTTTGGTCTGATGCCCGGTATCGTGTTTGGCTCGATGGTGGCGTACCTGACTGCCCAGTTTGTAGATGTGCAGCTGTTCGAGTTCTGGCGCAACCTTACCGATGGGAAGTACCTCTGGCTGCGCAACAACGGCTCCACGTTTTTCAGCCAGCTGGTAGACACCGTAGCCGTGGTGACGATAGCCCTGGTCATCTGGCCCGATATCGACGGAAACCCGAATACACAGCCTATCTCGTGGACCGTCTGGCAGGGGATTGTCTTCGGGCAGTACGTCTTCAAGATTGCCATTGCTGCTATCGATACGCCCGTTGTATACCTCGGCGTATGGCTGCTTACGGGATGGATCGAGGACGATCCCGCGCTGCAGAATAATGACTCGTCAAAGCAGGACGAAAATCATCAGCCGCTCGTGGATGGAGATGGCACCGAAGCCGCAGCCGACAGCGCGAAGAGCAAAGATTCCTGACCCTGTCAACCGCGCCAGATCCACAGCAGCACGTTGAGCAAAATCGTTAGCACGATGCTCAATACGATCATCGTACCCAGTGGTACATAGACGCGGCCACGCTCGCCCTGCCAGTGAAAATCGCCCGGCAGTTCTCCGAGCCACGGGAAACGCACGGACAGCAGAAGGAGTCCACCCAGCACAGCCAGGCCAAGCCCGGCGATGAGCAGCATCCTTCCGATAGAGAGCAGTGGTTCTTCAGCCATGGCCATCAACTTAAGAGCAAAACAGCGGGGCAGCTCGCGCGCCGGCTGCCCCTCTCTCACATAACTTGAATGTGGAAGCGCGCAGCCATTACGCCACTTCCTGCTCTACCGGTATCTCCACAGGAGTCAACCAGTTGTGCGGGTCCTGACCACCGTGCACGATATCGAAGAACGCTGACTGCAGCTCCTCGGTAATCGGCCCGCGCTTGCCTTCGCCGATCGTGTATTTATCAACCGAGCGGATGGGAGTTACCTCCGCAGCTGTTCCGGTAAAGAAGAGCTCATCAGCAAGATAGAGCGCCTCGCGGGGAATCGACTTCTCCTCTATGGTATAGCCGCGGTCCTTGGCCAGCGTTATGATGGCATCCCGCGTAATGCCCGGAAGGATAGATAGCCCAACCGGCGCCGTGTAGATCGTACCATCCTTCACGAGGAACAGGTTTTCACCCGAGCCCTCAGCCAGGTACCCATTGACGCTAAGCATGATACCCTCAGCGTATCCATTAAGCACGGCGTCCATCTTCACCAGTGAGGCATTCAGGTAGTTGCCGCCTGCCTTTGCCAGCGCAGGGAGCGTGTTCGGGGCCATCCGGCTCCAGGAGGCCACCTGCACATCAACGCCTTCCTCCAGCGCTTCTTCACCCAGGTAGGCGCCCCACTCCCAG
>SLED01000254.1 GCA_007124945.1 Salinibacteraceae bacterium
AATTTTGACCGCTCCATTCGGTCAGCCGGGTGAGGCTGTTGCCGCTACCGATTCTCCCGAGGCGGTGTTTGACGACGCCCGGCTCGCCTGGGATGCGGGAGAGTATGTCCAGGCGCTTGAAGGATTTCTTGCGGTACTTGAGGGCGAATACTCGGACGACCTGTTTGACCAGATTGCGCTTATTACAGGCGAGCTATACCGGACGGTGGATATCGCCAAAGATGGTCGCAACCTCCGTTTCAGTCCGGATGGCCGGCTGGTGGCGTACGATCACGACGGATACACGCATATCGTTGATGTCTCGGGTGAAGGCCCGGAGCGCGTGGACCGCTTTGAGGGTGCCAGTTTTGCTTTCGCACCTGATGGCCAGCACGGGGTCTATCTGAAAACGGAGGAGCCGGCAGAGATGGATGATCTCGCGGAGCGCTTTCAGGAAGCTGCTGATGCGGGCGACCGCGGTGCGATGCGGCAAATTCAGGCCGAGCTGGAATGGCTGATGGCGCAGCACACCACGCTCGTTCATCGATCTCTCGGTTCGGGGGATGAGGAGCAGGTGCCGTACGATGATGGATTGCTCGTTGCAGAGCCTGTATTCGACGCTGAGACGGGCCGGTTGTACGTGTTAGCCACATCCGAGGAGCAGACGGACCGCACGCACATCTACTACACGGATGATCCGGGTAGCTCATTGCAGCTTCTCCACGAGGACGCGCCCGGCTATCGTTCGTCAGTGCAGCCCGTCCACGGCACGACACGAGTGCTCTGGCAGATGGATGATGAATCGCCGTTCAGTATACCCCGGGACTATCAGATGGATGATGAGGAGAGCGTTGCTCAGGCCGGGCAGATTGCCGTATTTGATGCGCAGGAGGGCTCCGTACACACCTTTGCGGGGCAGCAGCCCGCGCTGGCCGCGGGAGGTTCACAGCTTGCCTACATCCGAAATCACGACGACCAGTCGACGCTGAACCTGCGTTCGGTGTCGGATCCGGCAGAGCCAACGGTGCTGTTTGAATCCAGTAGCACGCTGCGCTCACCGGCGGTCTCACCAGATGGAGCATACGTGGCCTTCAACAAGCAGCCCAATATCACGTGGCAGGTGTACCTGGCCGACGTTGCGAGCGGCGAGGTGGAGCAGTTCAGCCGGGATATCCAGCACGAGCTCTTCCCGCAGTTTCTGAATGATGATATGCTGCTCGCGATGATGGGTGAATTCCGTCATCGGCGCTCGCATGTCTACGATATCCACAGGGGCGATTCCCACCGGCTCTTCCATAACAACACCGTCCGCACCGTATCGATGGAATACGAGTGGGCGCCGTCAGCTGACGGGGAGCGTTTGCTGATACGGGCGGAGCGTGATGGTAATACGATATCGGAGGAGGAGGGTGTGTACCTCGTAGATCGCTCGCAGAAAATCTCGGTTGATGAACTGAAGAACCGCGTGGAGCAGCAGCTTCGGAGCGAGCGTGATCTTCGCGTAATGGCCGAGCGGATATACGCGCCCATCCGGGAGGACGTGCAGGAAGCGGTGGGAGAAATCAATCTAACGCGGCTGTACGAGTATCAAAAAGCGCTGTACGACTTCGACTCAAAGTTTTATACCGAGCCGGGTAACCGGAAAGCGAGTGCCTACATCTACGAGACGTTGCAGTCCTTCGGCTATGAGCCCGAGAAGCAGTGGTTCATGCCGAATGACCGAGACAGTACCGCCAACGTGATTGCCCGGCTTGAGGGGAGCGAGCATCCCGAAGTGGTGTATGTGTATAGCGCTCATTTCGATTCGGTGCTCGGGAGCCCGGGTGCTGATGATAACACCACCGGCACCGCTGTTCTTCTTGAGATGGCGCGGGTATTGAAACAGCAGGAGCTACCGGCCACGATCATCTTTGCCTCGCTGACGGCTGAGGAGGCCGGACTGCTCGGCGCACGTGAGTTTGTGCGGCGCGCGGACGCGGAGGGCATTCAGGTGGCCGGCGTTGTCAATAACGATATGATGGGTTGGACGCGCCATCACCGATTCGACAATACCATCCGTTTCTCCAACTACGGTATTCGCGATATCCAGCACTCCTCGGCCTTGCTGTTTTCTGACCTGATTACATACGACTCCCGCTACTACCGCTTCACCGACGCCCACGTGTTCTTCGAGGCCTATGGTGATGTGATCGGCGGGATCGGGTCGTATCCGATACTCGGTAACCCGAACTACCATCAACCAACCGACCGGCTGGAGGTCATCGACCACCGGCTTGTCCGGGCCGTGACGCAGGCCACGACGGGTGTTTTCATGAAGCTCGCGCAGACGCCATCCATGGTGCGAGGGCTCTCCGTATCACAGGCTGGTGATGGGGTGCAGGTTAGCTGGGACGAGGCGCCTGAGTCGGATATCGCCTATTACCAGGTGCAGTATCGCACGGCCGATGGAGAGAAAGCAATGCTTGAATCCACGGACAGAGACGTGGTGCTTCCGTCCGGTGCCTCCGGCGTGGCCGTTCGAGCGGTTAACGACCGTGGGCTTCACGGCTGGGACTGGACGCATGCGGAGTAACATCGCAGCTGCGAAGGATACCAAGCGGGTACAGTACTTCCTTTGCTGTACCCGCTTTGTTTTCTCGCACCTTCCTTCGTCTGCAGATGCTTACTCTTTCCATACGCCGATTTACCATCGCCACCGTAGGACTTTTTGCTCTCGCGCTAACTGTCGCCTGTCAGGGACAGGCCGGTGCGCCGGACGCCGATGACCCGGTTGCCATCACCATTGAGCCCGATGGCAACAATATGAGCTATGCGGAGACGGAGTTTACCGTCGCCCCGGGGCAAACGGTAGAGCTCACCTTCAGCAACACGGCCACCAGTTCGGCGATGGTGCACAATGTTGTGATCTTGAATACGTTGGATAACGAGGTAGCGGATCGTGTGGGGATGGCGGGAATGCAGGCTGGTGAGGAACATGATTTCATTCCCGAGGACGAGGCGATTCTCGCGCACACGCCGCTCGCTCAGCCCGGTGAGACCGTGGAGGTTGAATTCACCGCACCGGACGAGCCTGGGGAATACCGGTATCTCTGCACGTTCCCGGGTCACTCCTCCATGATGCGCGGGACGATGGTTGTGTCTACCGAGTGAGCGGCGCTACGGTAGGTCAACGAAGCGTGCACCCTCTGGAGCCTCCATCTTTGATGCGTCAAAGGGTCGCTGAAACGAAATGCTATCGGCAAAGGCTTCGTTCTTGAAGTCGCCCTGCTGGCCATCCTCCGTAAAATCGTACCCGCGGTAGGAGGTGGCTGTCGTCAGACCATCGACCGTCTCGAAATCCTCGTAATACATGAGCGTCTCAGGAAGGTCGGCGCCGGGCTCTACGTCGCGTCCGTACGACACCGTGTACCGGATAGCTTCCACCATGCCCGACTCCGGATGCACGTAGAGCGTGTAGGCGTCGCCGGGTGAGTCGCCAACCCCGGGCTCGAAGTAAGTGCGTACCATCTCATTCGTCTGCCCGTCGAGTTCCTCATCTGGCAGGCGTTCGTAATTCACACCTGGATCAGCAAGCACGAAGGGAATCTGCTGAAAGTAATATCCTGAAATCCCCCAGAAACGCGGGTTTGGCTGTTCGATGGTGGCGGGGTAGATCCATGCATCCTCGCCATCCCACGCGAACCGGGCCTCTACCTCGTCAGGATTATCGTACGGGCCCGTCAGTGTCAGATCGTGGTAGACGTGTCGGGTCTGATTGTCAGCAACCAGAAACGACTTGAAGCGCAGATCGGCATCTACATTGGCGTATTCCCACGTGTAGGAGCTCGTGGGCGCACTGAACCAGGCCTCCAGGCCACCGTGAGCCTCGATGGCCTTCAGCACCAGCTCTCCTCCTTCGTTCTGCGTAAGGCGCTCAGTTGCTTCGTTAACCTGCGTTGCGACGGGGTCGGGCTCTTCCTCTACAGGTCCGCATGCGGTTGCGATTAAAAGTGCGATGAGAAGGAGGGTGGGCGTTCGCATAATCAGGTTATGTAGTCAGAAAGGGTGTTCGATTCCTGCAGATGGATAGACCGCGTCAGGCAAGCAAGCCCGCGATCACGGATTTCTATGAGACGGTTCTCCG
Organism: Salinibacteraceae bacterium; assembly: GCA_007124945.1. Lineage (GTDB taxonomy): Bacteria > Bacteroidota > Rhodothermia > Rhodothermales > Salinibacteraceae > Tc-Br11-B2g6-7. The sequence continues at coordinate 4,103 of SLED01000254.1, forward strand.
TTACATGAATGCAGAAAAGCCATCCAGCGTTACATCGCTGCTTGCACAGTCCCTTGCGAGTCGCTATTCTGGAGGCTGTCCGATTATCAAAAGACTGACCGATACCAAGGTATGGTACACCGATACCCCACTGTTATTTTGTTGATTGTACTCCTTGTGCTTCCGTTTTCGGCGGATGCGCAGGTACCTACGTTTGAGGAGATTGCAGGTCATCAGATCGGCGACCGCATTACGGAGGCCTATCAGATGCAGCGGTACCTGGAGGCTGTGGCCGATGCATCAGATCGCGTTGTG
>SLED01000414.1 GCA_007124945.1 Salinibacteraceae bacterium
CAGTCCGACAATGCCCGTCTCTCCAAAGAAAATATGGAGCTGCGGCATGAAGTCGCGCTGCTCCGGCTCTATGTGGATATGCACGTGGAGGACAGCGAGCAGGGAGATCTGCTCGATCTGGAGGTTGACGAGCCCCTGGATTCTCAGGCCCTCGATTTTTTTGATTCACTGCCTGATTCCTTCAATTTCTCCAAGCTCTTTCAGATGTCGGATATGATGGATGTGGAGCTGGAGCGGGTGAAAGATTACCTGCGGCTGTATCTGCATCACGGTATGGTTCGGCAGCAGGGTTCGCGCATCGAGAAGACGGGCCACCGGCCGCCAGGCGGGTTTTCAATCAGGAAGAGGCGTCGTCGTGGGGATGGTTAACCCCGCCCTACGCCCGTTGCAGAAGGGAGCGTGTAGAGGTCTCCATACTTCCGCTCAACATACGCGAGCCACGCATCGGGCGTAAGCTCACGGCCCGTGGATGCTTCCAGTAGCCCTTGCGCGTATCGCCGCCGGCCGAACTGGTGAATGTGCCTGCGAAGCCACGCAAGAAGATCATCAAACTGCCCGCCACCGATTTTTTTCGACAGATCGGGGATAGCATCTTCGGCGGCCGTGTACAGCTGTGCCGCCATCAGCGTGCCGAGGAGGTAGGTAGGGAAATACCCGAAGGCGCCCAGCGACCAGTGGATGTCCTGCAGTACACCCTCCGCATCATTGGAAGGGAGGATACCGAGGTACTCCTCCATTCCAGCATTCCAGGCTTCCGGAAGATCCTCCACCGAGAGGTTACCGTCGATGAGCTGGCGTTCGAGCTCGAATCGCAGCATGATGTGGAGGTTGTAGGTCACTTCATCAGCCTCTACGCGAATGAGTGAGGGCTGCACCTTGTTGATCGCAGCATAAAAGGCGTCCACGTCTATGGTGCCGAGCACATCACGGAAGGTAGACTGTAGCTCCGGATAGTAGTGCTGCCAGAAGGGAAAGCTACGGCCGACGTGGTTCTCCCACAGCCGCGATTGCGACTCGTGCATGCCCAGCGAGGTGCCACTGGCGAGCGGCGTGCGATCAAGCTTCTTGTCGATGCCCTGCTCGTAGAGCGCGTGCCCCGCCTCGTGCAGCGTGCCAAAGAAACTCGTTGAAAAATGATCGGGAGCCACGCGCGTGGTGATGCGCACATCACCGACCGAAAAGGCAGTGGAGAACGGATGCGTGGAGAGGTCCAGCCGCCCGTGATCGAAGTCGTATCCTATCTCCGATGCAACGGTGCGCCCGAACTGTAGCTGCTTCGATGGATCGAAGCGCCTGTGCAGAAAGTCATCGTCCGGTTGCGAGCTATCGGCAATAGCCGAGACGATGGGTATAAGGCGCTCCCGGAGGTCGGTGCAAAGCGCGGCTACCTCCTCGGTCGTCATCCTGGGTTCGTACTCCTCCAGCAGCGCGTCGTACGGCTCCTTTTCGTATCCGATGGCCTCGGCTTTCTCTCGGGAGAGCACCAGTAAACGCTCCAGGTGCGGGGCAAACTGCCCGAAGTCGTCGTGGGTGCGGGCGCTGCGCCATGCTTCCTTCGCATGGGCGGAGGCCTCCGTTATGCGTTCCACCAGGTCGGTGGGCACCCGCCGCGCGCGGTCCACATCGCGGCGGGTTACCCGTATCAGGTCCTGCGTTATCGCTGAGAGCTCCTCCTCCGCATCGGCCTGCTCCAGCAGTTCGACGCACGCATCAGAGGTGAGCAGATCGTGGCTGATGGAGCGCAGCGTACGAAGCTGTTGCACGCGCGCTTCCAGTCCGCCGGAGGGCATGTGCGTTTCCTGATCCCACTCCAGCACCGACGCGGCAGCATTTAGATCTGCTATTCTGTGGAGGTGATCGAGCAGCTTATCAACGGAAGCAGGAACGGGCATAGGAGGAAGCATTCGGTTTATTCTGCGTCATCAAACTGGATGGGCCGCCCCTCGATGCGGTTGGGGTAGTCGGTAATCAGCCCGTGCACACCGAGGTCAATCAGGCGCTGCATGTCCTCCACCTCGTTAACCGTCCATGGGATAACCTGCATACCGTGTTCGTCGGCGCTTGCCATCAGGTCCTCATCCACGAGCCCGAAATAGGGGCTGAAAATTTCCGGTGTGAAGCCGAGCTCTTCCACCTTCTCTTCCAGATCCACCTCCTCGGCAACCAGATATGCCAGCGGTACGTCCTCATCCAGCTCGCGCATGGCCTGCAGGGCGGCTACATCGAAGGACTGAATGATGGTGCGGTCCAGCACGCCGAGGTCGCTGAGTTCGTTATACACCAGCTGGGCAAACTCGTCGGGCTGAGGTTGATACGTATCGTACCACTCCTCGCGGCTCTTTATCTCGATGCTGTAGCGGACCGGGTCAAGCCCTTGCTCCACCACGTGCTCCTCCATCGCTTCAATGGCGTCGATCAGCGTGGGCTTCGTTACGGCCATCGTTTGCTGTTGTGGAAATTCGGGATGCCCGGCGAGCCCCACATCGTACTCGCGGATCTCCTCCATCGTCATCTCGAAGATGTTGATGTCACGCGCCATGTCCGGCCCGAGCGGGTCGCCGTCCGGCGTCAGCGAGATCTGATCGTGGAACCACGGTTCGTGGGAGACGACGATCTGGCTGTCGGCATTCACCACCACATCCATCTCAATCGTGTTAACGCCGAGGTCGATGGCATAGAGGAATCCCGGGATGGTATTCTCCGGCATCAGTCCCCGAGCGCCGCGATGGCCCTGTACGTCAAAATCATCGGGCGTGCTGATGCGGTCTTCCGGAAGCGGTATGTCGTCATCCCCGTTGCAGCCAAGCAGCATGAGTGGTAGGAAGGCAGCCAGCAGGAGTGGGAGCAGGAGTCGCATGGGCGGGTTCGAGAAAATTAGTGCAAGAGTTATTTAGTATTATCTCGAAACCCTCTACGTAGTGCAACCGAAAGCGGTCTGTTGTTTGTTACGGAACTGTGGGTTCGTGCATGAAAAAAGCGTGAGAGCCTTCGGTGGGGCGCGGCAAGTGGGACCCGAGCCCTTGCCATGACGTACCGCGCACCCTACATTAAGAATTCTTGGCCGACGTAGCTCAGTGGTAGAGCAGCTCTCTCGTAAAGAGCAGGTCAGCGGTTCAAATCCGCTCGTCGGCTCCCCTTCTCCTGCGCCCCGCGATCGCCCTGTTGGTGGTTGTGGGGTTTGTTGTTTAGCCCCTTTTCGCCTTTTTGCGAGGGTAGAGACGCATCATGATGCGTCTCTACGGACCGTAGCCGATCTCGTCGCGTCCGTCTCGGGCGCGACGCACCCTGGCGCCGTCTTGGCGCCCGTCATCACGCAACGTTCCCGTCCACTTTAGTTCAGTACCGCCAAGCGAAGGCTTTGTCGAGATGGCAAGATTTTGCAAACTTTGTCTCAAGCGCGCACTCACTTTAAAGCGCCACTGCGCGACAGGGCAATGGTTGTATCCAGTAATTCTCCAGCGTTCCGTAGTGTATGCGCTACCGCAACAGCTTCAACCCATCCCCGCCAGATGGGTACGGATACCGGAAGACGCGCGAGTCTAATTAGGCATCCATGGCATCCACACATCACGTACTCAATCTGATTGAACGCGGGCGCACCGTACTCCAAGGGCTCGGGTCCGACTTCCATGCGGATGCCGCGCGGCTGGAGGAACTGACGGAGCGCCTGCAGGAAGGCCGGTTTCATCTGGCGGTGCTCGGGCAATTCAAGCGCGGGAAGAGCACGTTGCTGAACGCGCTGCTGGGTGAGGAGGTGCTGCCCGCTGCCGTGGTGCCGCTGACAGCCCGGCCCACGTTTATCCGCCACGGCAAGCAGCGCCGCGCGCGGGTGGTGTTCGAAGACGACCGGCCACCAATGGAGGTGGAGGTAGACGATGCCGAGGGGCTGCGCCGCATCCTGACGCCCTACGTCAGCGAGGAGGAGAATCCGGATAACCGCGAGCGCGTGGCGGAGGTGGAGGTCTTTCACCCGGCCGACCTGCTCGCGCGGGGCGTGGTGCTCATCGATACGCCCGGCATCGGCTCCACGCACCAGCATAACACATTGACCACGCGCACTTTTCTGCCCCAGTGCGATGCCGCGCTCTTCATGGTTTCGGCCGACCCGCCCATCACGGAGGTGGAGCTCGAATTTCTGCAAGAGGTCCAGCAACACGTCCCGCGCATCTTTTTTGTGTTGAACAAGATGGACCTGCTGCGCGGGCAGGAGCAAACGGAAGCGGCCAATTTCCTGCGCCGCGTGCTGAAGGAGAACGGTCGATCGGCACCGCGCGTGTTTGAGGTTTCGGCGCGCGAGGCACTAAAGGCCCGTCAATCCGCTGATCGACAGGCATGGGAGGCGAGCGGCATGGAGGAGGTGCGGCATCACCTGGTAGATTTCCTGGCC
>SLED01000034.1 GCA_007124945.1 Salinibacteraceae bacterium
GTGCGCCGCGCCCGGGATAGTTGCGACGAGAATACCCGTCGTGCACAGTAGCCATCGCCGGCCTAACATTCTCCGCGACGCGGTGGCATGTTACCACGGGGGTGCAGAGGCTCAAGGCATCCGGCGTAGCGGTACACAGCCGACCCCAACGGGGTCGATGCCCTGAGTCCAGGGTCGGGTCCCTGTGCGGACTGCCGACCACCAAATCTTCCCGAACCACACCCCCCGCACGCTGGTAGCACCGGGCGTTCCGCTCGACTGTTCACCAACCGTGCTTTTTTTCCGCATGCCGTTTACCTACATCGAAGATCTGGCCCAGCACGAGGGCGAAACGATCACCCTGAAAGGCTGGCTCTACAACAAGCGCTCGTCCAAGAACATCCATTTCATCATCGTGCGCGACGGCACGGGCCTGTGTCAGTGCGTGGTGCATCAGGATGAGGTGGACGAGGCGTCGTGGGATGTGGCGGAGGAGATCGCGCAGGAAGGGGCGCTGGCTGTCACAGGCACGGTGAAGAAGGACGAGCGGCAGGTAGGCGGATACGAGTTGCAGGCTACCGGCGTGGAGCTGATCAGCGCTTCGGAGGATTACCCGATCACGCCGAAGGAGCACGGCGTCGAATTTCTGATGGATCGCCGGCACCTCTGGCTGCGAAGCCGCCGGCAGTGGGCCGCCATGCGCCTGCGCAACCGCATTATCATGGCCATCCACGAGTTCTACCAGAGCCGCGGGTTCATTCAGATGGACGCCCCGGTGCTCACGGGCAACGCTGTGGAGGGTACCACCACGCTCTTCGACATCGACTACTTTGGCGAGCCCGCCTTCCTTACACAAAGCGGGCAGCTGTACGCCGAAGCGATGGCGATGGCGCACGGAAAAGTGTACACGTTTGGCCCCACATTCCGTGCCGAGAAGTCGAAGACGCGCCGGCATCTGACCGAGTTCTGGATGATAGAGCCGGAGATGGCGTTCTACGATCTCGAGATGAACATGGACCTGGCGGAGGATTTCATTGTCGACGTCGTGCAGACGGTGCTCGATGAATGTGAGGAGGAGCTTGAGGTGCTGGAGCGCGACCTGGAGCCGCTGCAGCGTGTGCAGAAGCCGTTCCCCCGCATCAGCTACAGTGATGCGGTGGAGCTGCTGCGGAGTGATGAAACGGCCGAGATGATGGATGCACGGGAGGCGTCGCTGCACGAGGAAGAGGAGGCGCTGAAACAGGAGCGCAAGGACAATCAGAAGGAGTACGGGCAGGCCAAGAAGTGGCGCAAGCGGCAAATCGACGCGCGCGAGATCGAGATCAACCAGCGGCTGAACGAGATCGAGGAGGAGCTCCGCAACCTGCCGCAGTGGAAGGAGTCGGCGCGCACCTTCGAGTGGGGCAACGACTTCGGCGGCAGCGACGAGACGATCCTGACGTGGCACTTCGACAGGCCCATCATTGTGCATCGCTACCCGGCCGCCGTGAAGGCCTTCTACATGAAACGAGACCCGGAGGATGACAAGCTCGCCCTCGGAATGGATGTGTTGGCGCCTGAAGGGTACGGTGAGATCGTGGGAGGCGGGCAGCGCGCTGACGATCTCGGCTTTCTGAAGGACCAAATTGAGAAGCACGACCTGCCAGAGGAAGCCTTCGAATGGTACCTTGACCTCCGCCGGTTCGGCACGGTACCGCACAGCGGCTTCGGGCTGGGGCTCGAGCGTACCGTCGCCTGGCTTGGTGGACTCGAGCATGTGCGCGAGACGATTCCGTTCCCGCGGCTTTTGGGACGCCTCTCGCCGTAATGGCACAGGCCTTGCCTCTACCTGCATGGCGGCTAATGCCCACGGCGGCCCCACAGATGCCACCGTAGCAACTCCGCCGTCCAGCCTATCACACAATACTGTTTGGAGGTAACGATGAAACGGATGAACCTGTATGCCGCGCTCGCACTCTTGTTGATGCTTGGCACGGCGGTAAGCACTTCAGCAGTCGCTCAGGACGATCGGCAGCGGTCGGTGAGCGTATCGGGAGAGGGCAAGGTGATGGCATCGCCGGATATGGCTACCGTGCGCTTCGGGGTGGTGACGCGGGCGGAAAACGCTGAGGAGGCGCGCCGACAGAACGCGGAGGCCTCGCGTGAGGCCATGAATGCTGCAAGAGAGCTTGGCATCGAAGACCGGAAGATTCGGATGGAGACGCTTCGGTTGCAGCCCTATCACGAGCGCGATCCTGAGACGCGCGAGCGGCGAGAGGCTGGGTTCGAAGCCACCCGCATCGTGAGCGTCGAGATCAACGACCTGGAGTTGCTTCCGACGCTTGTGACTGACGTGGTGCAGCGAGGAGCCAACCGTCTGCACGGCGTGGACTACGACCTGCAAGACCGGTCGGAAATCCGTAACGAGGCGCTACAGAAAGCCGTGCTAATGGCACGTTCGAAAGCTGAGCTGATTGCCAGCACGCTCGACGTATCGCTCGGCCCGGTGCTGAACGTGCAGGAACAGAGCTTCGACTTCGTGCGCCCACAGCCGCGCTTTGAGATGCGGGCCGCCGGGATGATGCTGGATGAAGCCGCTCCAGAGCCCGACGCCTTCGCTGCCGGCGAGATCGAAGTGCAGGCCAACGTGCAGGTCTCGTTTATGCTTCAGTAGCGCGCGCCCGGCTGAGACGGGAGGTGAGCCATTCGATAATGTCAGCGATGACACGGTCGCCTCCCGACTCGCGAAACGTCTCGTGCCGGAAGCCCTCGTAGAGTTTGAGGGTCTTGTCTGCTGAAGCCGCCTGCTCATACGCCAGCACGCTGCCCTCCGGAGTGGTGAGCGTGTCGTCCGTTCCGTGTAGAAATAGCACTGGCAGATCCAGTTGGTCCAGCTGCTTTTGCAGCGTTTGGCTCACCCGCAGCATTTCCGCTCCCGTACGAGCCGGCAGGCGCTCGGTGTACGTGAGGGGATCCTGCAGGTAATCCTTCACCACGGCAGGGTCGGACGAGAGGGCGTTCGGGTCCATGCGCACGGTGGGCAGCCGAGGAGCAAGCGCGCTAAGTGCGGAAGCGAAAGGGCGCAACGCAGGTGCCAGGTCGTCCGGAAGTTTGATGGCGGCCCCATTCAGAATGATACCGCGAACAGGCATTGCGCTCTGCCCGAGCACGTAGCGGAGGGTGATGGCGCCACCCATGCTGTGACCCATCAGAAAAAGCGGCGCGTCGTACGTGTGACAGAGATGATCTACGACACAGGCGAGGTCTTCTACAAGGCGGTCCATGCTGTCGATGTGCGCGCGCCGCCCCGGGGACCGGCCATGGCCACGATGATCGTAGCTCACAACAGCAAACTGATGCGAATTGAGTGCTGCAGCCACCTCATTGTACCTGCCCGAGTGTTCAGCGAGTCCGTGTACGATTAGCACAAGAGCAGCTGGGTCATCCAGCATCCACTCGCGCATCAAGAGCTGGGAACCGTCCGATGCAGTAATCCAATTTTCCATAAGTCAGAAGCTGGTTTCACTGTTAGCTTTAGTGGTGATAGGGGCAGGCGGCCCTAACCTGCAATTGCGAAGAATCAATTGCCTGGTTGTTACGTTACCGCAGTATCTTTATCATCTTGAGCCGCCATTTGCAGCCGCTCAGCATCCACACGGATATGCGATTCCTTCGCACAGGAAATTTTGTTAAGGCGCTCGCCGTTTGTACGGCGCTCAGCGTGTTAACGTTGCTCTGGGCCCCGGCTCAGGGAACGTCGGATGTTGAGAAAGACTACCGCGATTGGTTGCGGGCGCAGGTCGATGGGGAGGTCGATGCCTCGTTTGATGAAGCCTTGGACCGCGCCCATGATTCGCAACCGCATTCGCTTGGCGACTTTCTGAAGGCATTTGCGGACGCGTATGAGCAGCTTCAGCCCGAAGCGTCGCTGGCGTCCGTTTTCGCCGCTCCAGAGTTGCCACTCGACGCTTTACTTGCGCTTCTGCAGAGCCGCACTGGTGGTGCCAGCGTAGACGGGCTATCGCCCCGCACGCTGATGCTTCAAACGTCAACGACAGCGACGGCCTCTGTCGATCGGCTCGTTTCGGCTCAGTTGACGACGAAGCTCAGCCCGAGTCCGATGGAGCTACGGGCGCGTCAACAGGCGTACATTGCAGCTACGCTTATCGTAATTCCGCTGCGAACGCTCTTCTCTGCTCGGCCCATGGCGCCGTAGCTCGTGCTGGCTGTGCCGTGTCCGGCTTCCTGTGGATCAGCTATGCCGGATGTGCAGGTCAACGGTACGGTCCCTATCCCCTGTGTGTCAGGTCGCCCGCGCGTGATCTGTACACTGGTGCGTGCCCTTCACGCGTGGCGTGCGGCTATGCGCCTGCATCATGTCAATTTGTTCGATTACATCCACTCTACCCATGCAAGGTAAC
>SLED01000096.1 GCA_007124945.1 Salinibacteraceae bacterium
GACCCTGGGCTAAGATCACCGACGCCGGTGGCGTCGGGTGCCGGCTTTTGGCGTGGAGATAGTTCGCTAACCCTCGTTACCAGGCTTCGGCCTGGTAACGCGCATGCCGTGTAATTCCCGGACGCGCAGGTGGTGCGAGGCTCCGGTCTCGCAGTTTTACCTGGTGAGTCGAGAGCCGTGAGCGCGCCCCCGAAGCCCTCGCAGGAGAAGTATCCCAGGTAACGCCGGCGGCCTTGCGGCGGGAGCCGCGGGGTGGTTGCGTCGTGAGGCTGGAGCATCGCGACGAGGGGAGAAGCCGGGATTCCGGTTAGGTGGAATTCGAGGTGTCGTGGTGCCAGGGTAATGACCCTGGGCTCAGATCACCGACGCCGTTGGCGTCGGGAGGTGGCGGGGGAGTAAAAAACCGACCTCAAAGAGGTCGCTGAACAAAGACCGGGGTCACTACCCCGGGATAATCCCCCGGGAAGCGTCAATGCACGTAGCTTCCCGCGTTGATGTCAATCGTCGCGCCGGTAGCGTGATCGGCTAGGCCGCTGGCGAGGAAGACGGCGGTGGGGGCGATGTCCTCGGGGGTGGTGAGCGTGCCGAGGGCAAGATCGTCCACGGCATGGGCCTCGCCGTAGGTATTGATGAACTCCTGCGCCATGTCCGTGCGGGTGAACCCGGGGGCGAGGGTAAAGGCGCAGATATTTTCCTTTCCGAACCCGCGCGCGATCGAACGGGTGAGCGCTACCAGTCCGGCTTTCGAGGCCGCGTAGGCCATATATTCAGGTGTGTCGCCGCGAAAAGCGGCGCGTGAGGCGACGTTAATGATCCGCCCACCACCACGCTCCTGATAATGGCCAATCGCCATGCGGCAGAGGAGCGAGGGCGCGCGCAAATTTACACGCATGGTTTGGCTCCATGCCTTATCCCAGGAATCAATCGAGGCGTCCATCGGGGCGGGAAGGGCCACGCCAGCGTTGTTAACGAGAGTGTCTATCCGGCCGTATGCTCGGATCACGTCATCGAAGAGCTGCTCGGTTGCATCGATCGAACTGAGATCGGCCTGAAACGCCTGCGACCCGTGCCCGCAGGACGATGACACCTCCGCTGCGCTGTCCTCGCTTCGGGCAAAGTGGACGGCCACCGTCGCCCCCGACTCCGCAAGTTGCAGTGCTATCGCGCGCCCGATGCCGCGGCTCGCACCGGTAACCAGAACCACCTGATCAGATAAGTCAATCGTCATGCGTGGAGGAAGGCTGGAGTCGTAAGGTGTACCGAAGAAAAGTGGCGGGGTGGCCGGTCGCCGCTATTCACCAACACGCCCACCGGCGACAAAGAAGTCGTCCTGGCGCCAGGCGCAATCGACGTCCGTAAATCCGGCTCGCTCAAATGCTTTCAACTGGCGGAAGAGGGGTAAGACGCCCACATGGTCGCCGACGATAAGATGTCCACCGGGCATCAGGCTGTTGCGAATTCCCTGCAGCAGTAGCTCGTAGCGGCTCTCGGCCTCAGCGCCCTCCACTTCATGACCTACAATAGCGTGGAGCGCGAGTGAGCCGACCACCAGGTCATACGGCGCACCCGGAAGCACCTCTCCGTCGTTGCTCACTTCCTGCTCAGAGAAGGAAATATCATCGCGCATCATTCCCACCTTTGATCGCGCGATCGTCATAAGCTCGGGGTCTTTCTCTACGACCGTGAGCTGAATCATCGGGTAGGCGTCCAACAACAGCATAGATGCGTTGCCGGTACCCGCAGCGAGGTCACAGACGAGTGCATCGGGGCCGAGGGGTGGGAGGGCGAGCAACAGCTCCTCCAGCATGGGAAGCACAAGCGGCATACGGCGCTCCAGGTGAAGGTCATACCAGGCGCCGTTGCGCCAGAAGCCACCGTGTCGTTTCAAATTGCCACGCCAGTTGGGGGTTGTCATGTGAAGCAAGCTCGATTAGCGATATGCGCAAAATGCGTTTGACCAAAAAGCGTGCGCACTTACGCTGCCGCCTGCCTGTAGATTCCCCTCCGGTTGACGTGGCCTACGTACCGGCCGAGCACGTTCACCTCTTCAAATACATCGGGCGTGATGTGGATACTCTGGTACTCCTCGTTGCAGGGCTCAAGCCGGAGTCCATTTTCGTCGTAGAACACGCGTTTGAGCGAGGTTTCTCCGTTGTACAGAATAGCACCGATGCCGCCCTCTGGGATGTCGTCATCGATCAGAAGAACATAGTCGCCGTCGTTGATGTCTGCGCCCTGCATCGACTGCCCGGCCACGCGGATGGCGAACATTCGCTCAATGTTCGGGAAGAGGCTCTCAAGCGTAATCGTACCGAGATCGGCCTCCACTGCCTCCTGTAGCTGTCCGGCTGAAATAATGCCCTTAACTGGAATCCCTACTTCGTCATCTTCCTCGCTCGCAAGGTGGTACCCGTCGTCGTCCCGCGTAAGGTAGCCCTTCTTGTGGAGCGCCTGCAGGTTTTGCGTGACGCTGTTCGGGGAGCGATAGTCGAAATGGTCGATAATCTCGCGGTAGGTCGGCCAGACATTCTCGTCCTCCACGTAGTCCTGAATGAAGGTCAAGAATTCGTGCTGTTTGGACGTCAGCTTGCGACGGCTCATATGCGAAAGGAGGCTCGTTGTGACAGGCGCGCACACATACAACGCACAGTATACGGCGTAGATAGATCCCTGTCAACCGCGCGCAGAAGGTCGCGTCCCGAACAGCTGTGCAGCTACCTCTTCGCTGCGTGAGGGGTAGGCGTCTTCAAACTGATACCGGAGGTAGGCCTCGATGAGCCCGTCGACGGCCAGCTGTGTGGCGCGATCCATCTGCATCCGCATGGCATCGGAGAGGTTTGCGCGGGCGAAAACCGCAAACGCCCGCAGAGCGGATCGAGAGGCGCGCCGGCCCGGCGAGACGTCCGTTCCTGCGGGGTGAATGGCTCCCGAGTCAAGCGCGAGCACACCCCCTTCTTCAGGAAGGGAGGTGACATCGGCTTTCCGCACGGCCGGCGAGAACCCGAGTGTGCTTGCAAACTGAAGACGGAAGTATGCGAGAAGGTTGCCAATAGAGCGCTCTGTTTCGTTAAGCGCCTGAAGCACGCCGGTGGTCAGGTTGAACGCTGCCGGGTTTCGCTCTTCATCCTGCAGCAGTGCATCCACAAGCTCCACGATACGCTGCCCCGCCACCAGTTTTTCAAGGCTCTCATGCAGGTGGCCAAACCGGTTCACGTAACTCGTCTCGGTGAGTGTCTGGAGGCCGCGCGTTGGCTTGTAGTAAAACACCGTCTGAATGTGCGACATCGGCTCAAGCGTAGATCCAAACCGGCTTTTCATGCGGCGTGCGCCCTTCGCCATAACCGATACTTTACCCTTCTCCCGGGTAAAGAGGCCGACAATCTTGCTGGTCTCGCTATACTCCAGCGAGCGCAGTACCACGGCGTCGGTTCGGATGATGGTGGACACGGGTGTAGGCTAAGGTGTGTGAAGACGGGTTAAAGAAGGTTATGTGTTGCGAGAGCCGGTGTCTTTGAGGAAGGAGCCCCTGCAATACGTTTGTTATGTCGGCATACCCGAGACCATGTGGTATTTCCGTTTACAGCAACGCCTTGCCATTACCACCAACGAGGCACGGGCGTTAATCGTGTTGCTGGTGTTTTTCTTTCTGGGAATGGCGATACAGCAATGGCCCCGGTCGGCGCCTTACGTCGAAGAGGATTACGCAGAAGTCGCAGCGGCGTTTGCAGCCGCGGCCCCTGACACATCTGATGCGCAAGCGCTTGCTGATTCCTCAACGACTGCAGAGGAGGAGATCGATGTGGAGACGAAGGCTTCGGAAGTGCAGGCCACAGTTTCTGGATTGCTCAACATTAACGAGGCCAGTGCTGCACAGCTACAGCAATTACACGGCATCGGGCCGACGCTGGCCCAGCGCATCGTAGAATACCGGGAGCGGGCGGGCGGCTTTTCTACCGTAGAAGAGTTGACCCGTGTATCGGGCATAGGCCCCCGAACATTTGAGGCCCTTCAGGATGACGTGGCGGTAGAGTAGGGGAGTGCCTGATCTAAGACGGATTGGATGCAGGCTCCGCCCCGCGATTTCCCTGGGAGGGATGCTCCGGTCCACCTGTCTCCTTCATGCGCTCCTGACGTAGCCGCTTCGCGAGCGCTTCCTTCGTCCATTGCTCTGCAATCCGCTCCTCCTTCTTCAAGAAGAAATACACCGGAAAAAGAAGCAGCGCAGCCAGCGCCAAAAACCCAACGAGCGTCAGCAGAATAACAACAGTGTAAATATCCATGATGGCCCCGTGCTCTCAAGAAGATCTTTGCCCATCCTACTGACCGAAAATGGTCAGGTTTGCCCGCGAGGTCGAATTCAGACTTTTCCTGTGCAAAACATTGGAAATGCGGGAATTTGTTACAGGTAATCCGTATATAGGAAGCGTCGTTGAGATGTAGTACGTCCAGCGACGCTGTTTCTTGCTTATGCGAGTTCGTGGCACGTAGTTTTTGTACGCATCTCCCACTTAGTAACTGTTTCTGCCTCATGAATGCGCCTTCTCCGAAAACCCGGTTGCTCATCGTCGAAGACGACAAGGAAATGCGCGAGGGTCTCCGGGACTTTTTCGAGCTCAGGGGCTACCTCGTAACCACGGCTGAAGATGGTGAGGTGGGCCTTCAGAAAGTCACAAGCCTACCTCCATATGATGTCGTGTTGCTGGATATCCGGATGCCGAAAATGTCGGGCTTTGACGTGCTGCGTGAGGCGCGGCGCGCCGGAGTGAAGTCACCAATTATTGTCGTTACCGTAGAAGATCGGAAGGAGCACCGGCTGCAGGGCTTTGAGCTTGGGGCCGACGACTATGTCAGCAAGCCGTTTAATGCGGAGGAGCTTGCGGCGCGGGTCAAGGCTGTGCTGCGCCGCAGCCAGTCGCCGGCCAATGCTCCGATGGACATCTACACGATCGGTGAGACGGAGATTAACTTCAGCAACCATTCGGCCCGGCGCGACGGCGACCCTGTAGAGTTTACGGCACTGGAGTTCGACATCCTGAAGTACTTTATCCAGCACCGCGGGCGTACCGTCAGCCGGAAGGAGCTGTTGCGGGATGTATGGGGTATCAGTGGGGAGGTGACGACGCGGACGATTGACCGGCACGTGGCCTCAATCCGCAAGAAGATCGAGGACGATCCGTCGCATCCCGACTACATCGAGACGGTATACGGGATAGGCTATAAATTTTCAGGCTGATGAAGAGCGACGCTTTCAAGTCCGGTGTAGTGCGCGCCGTGGATGTTTACCCTTACCGGCGGGAACGCGAGGTAATCGAATTTCTATTGCTCCGCCGGGCGCCCGATATGCTCTACAGCGGCACGTGGCGAATGGTTGGGGGAAAGATTCAGCCGGGGGAGCGGGCGTGGACAGCCGCCCTCCGCGAGCTGTATGAGGAGACCCAACGGTCGCCGAGGCGCTTCTGGACTGTACCCTCGGTCAATTCGTTTTACGAGTGGCAGTACGACCGCGTCAACCTGATTCCTGCGTTCGCGGCCGAGCTCGACGCGGATCCGGTGCTCGATCAGGAGCATGACGCTTTTCGCTGGCTGCAGGCCGAGGAGGCTGCCGAACGACTCGCCTGGCCGGAGCAGGGGCGCCTGGTTCGCCTCATCGACAAACTGCTTCGTCAGGGGCTGCAGGTTACGTGGCGCATTCCGCTTGAAGCTTCTGAAGGCGCCTGACAGGGCTGGCACCGCCGTAATGTTGGAAAAACCTGTTGGGAAGGATCTGCCACAGCAGGTACTCGTTGCCACACCTTCGTTCTTCCTGCACGCCCGGCCACGCGCTGAATGAAGGCCCTTTTCCGGCTAAATCATTATTACTGGGAGTACAAGCACCTCTTTATTCCAGGGCTGTTGTGTACCATCGCATCGGCCATCTTCCTGGTACTGGTGCCCATCGTGGTACGCGAAATCATCGATAGCATACCGCGCTTTGTAGAGCTCTACAACGTTTTTGAGGGCACCGATGCGCAGGGTCAGATCTTCAACCTGTTCTCAACCGGCCTGCTGCTGTTCGCCGGCGTCATCGTGGGGCTCAGCCTGGCCAGCGGGTTCTTTTCCTTCCTGATGCGGCAGACGGTTGTCGTTGCCTCGCGGCACATCGAGTACGACCTCAGAAACCGTCTGTATGACCATCTCCAGCGACTTTCCCCCAAGTTCTATCGCGACTTCACGACGGGCGATGTCATAACCCGTTCGACCGACGATATCGAGAAGGTTCGGCGCTACGTGGGTCCGGCCATCATGTACATCACCCGTGCCATCGTGGTGGTGGTGACCGCCATCACGGTGATGTTCATCATCTCGCCGACGCTGACGCTGTACGCGCTGCTGCCGATGCCCCTGCTGGCCATTTCTATCTTTTTTGTCGCACGGATGGTGCACAAGCGCAGCGAAGCACTTCAGCGGCAGTACTCAACCGTTACCACACGGGTGCAGGAGGCGCTCACGGGTATCCGCGTGCTGAAGTCGTACACCCGGGAGGATGCTGAAAACGAAGCTTTTCAGGAGGAAAGCGCGCGCTACCGTGCCCGGCAGCTGGACCTGGCCTGGGTGGATTCTGCCTGGCGCCCGATCCTGTTGCTGTTGGTCGGCGCCTCGCAGGTTATCGTTGTGTGGATGGGCGGGCGCCTGGTGATGGATGGCGTCATCACCATCGGCAATATCGCTGAATATCTGATTTACGTGCAAATGATGACGTGGCCGGTGGCGTCGCTGGGCTTCGTGATTACCATGGTGCAGCGTGCCTCGGCATCGATGGAGCGGCTGAACGAGCTTTTCGATACCCAACCGGAAATCTGCGACGGTCCTCAGACCGACCACAGTATCACGGAGCTGGAGGGCGCCATCGCGTTTGAGAATGTGGGCTACCGCTATGAGAACGGTGAAGAATGGGCGCTCAAGGATATCTCGTTTGAGGTGCCTGCCGGCTCCATGCTCGCCGTTGTGGGGCGGACGGGTGCCGGCAAGAGCACGCTCATCGACCTTATTCCACGATTGATCGATCCGACGGAAGGTGAAGTGCGGATTGACGGCCACGACGTGCGGACGATTCCGCTTGACACGCTTCGTTCCGCGACGGGCTACGTCCCGCAGGACGTCTTTCTCTTCAGCGATACCGTCGGCAACAACATCACGTTCGGGGTGACCGATGTGGAAGATCAGGCGCTCCGGCGGGCAGCGCGCGAGGCAGATCTTCTGGAGAATATCGAGGAGTTTCCCGATGGCTTCGAGACGTTTGTCGGAGAGCGGGGCATCACGCTCTCTGGCGGGCAGAAGCAGCGCTCCACCATTGCCCGGGCCATCATCCGGCGCTCACCCATCCTGCTGCTCGATGATGCCCTCTCGGCTGTGGATACCGAAACAGAGACGACCATCCTGAACCACCTCCGGGCCCATGCCGGCAAGCGCACGATCGTGATTGTGAGCCACCGCATCTCCGCTGTGCAGGAGGCTGATCACATCATCGTGCTGGAGAAGGGTCGCATGCTTCAGCAAGGCACCCACGACGAACTGCTCGAGGAAGGCGGCCTCTACAAAGATCTCCACGAGAAGCAGCTGCTACAGAAACAGATCGAAGCGTTGTAGCAAAATCCACCCGTCGATATGCACACCATGGTCATTCCACTCGGCACGGCATCGGCGCTGCCTGCACACGGGCGGTATCTGTCGTCGGTGGCGCTATGGCGGGCCGGACGGATACTGCTGTTCGATTGCGGTGAGGGCGCGCAGTATCGTATCAAGGATGCGGACCTGAAGCGCTCCCGCGTAGACGCAATTTTTATCACGCATCTGCATGGCGATCATTGCTTCGGGCTGCCTGGGTTTCTCGCCACGCTCGGTATGATGCAGCGAAAAGATCCGCTGCTGGTGGTAGGGCCGGAGGGTGTAGAAGAGTTTGGCCTGCTTCCCGGTCTCGGCGCCGAGCATCTGCCCTACGAACTCACCTTCCGCACGCTCCCCGACGATGCCGGACGGACGACGGTGATGCAGACCGACGACTTCACGGTCACCGCGCGGCCGCTCGACCATCGCACACCTACGTTTGGTTTTCGCTTTGAGGAGCCATCGCGCCCCGGCAGGATGCAACCCGAGCGGGCCCGCGACCTTGGTATCCGTGAGCCTGAGGATCTGGGCAGGCTGCAAGAGGGTGAGTCGGTGGAAACGCCCAAAGGGACGGTGGCTCCGGAGCAGGTGATGGGGGCCGAACGGCCCGGCGTTTCTTTTGCTTATGTCACCGATACTCGCCCGTGCCAGCAGGGGGAGGAGCTGGCCCGCAGGGTGGATCTGCTCGTGCATGACTCCACCTTCGGCATGCGTAACCGTGCGCGGGCAATTGAGACGGCACATTCCACCGCACGGGAGGCCGCCGGCGTGGCGCGGCGGGCAGAAGCCCGCAAGCTGCTGCTCACCCACTTTAGCGCGCGCCATAGAGACGTTACCGATCTGGTACGGGAAGCGCGTACCGTCTTCTCGAACACCGCTGCAGCTGAAGAATTAAAGCGCTACGATTTGAAAAGCGGCGAGGAATAGCCGTCACGTCTGCTCCGTCCCTCTCTGATTTTGTTCACCGACGCGCGTTTGTTTGGCCACCACAACCCAACATACGAACGGCCAGGCCCCTGAAGAAAAGCAGGAGCGCACGTTCGATGCCGGCTTGCTACGCCGCATTGTCTCGTACCTGTTGCCCTACAAATCATGGGTGGTGCTCGCGTTTTTTCTGGTGTTGATCGCGGCTGTGCTCGGCCCGGTGCAGCCCTGGCTCATCCAGATCGCCATTGATGACTACATCGTGCAGGGGGACTACGATGGGTTGCTCCTCATCATAGCGCTCCTGGCAGCCGCGCTTTTTCTGGAAGGCACCCTCGGTTTTGTCAACAACTATCTGACGCAGTGGATCGGGCAGCATGCGATCTACGACCTGCGGACGACCGTCTTCGAGCACATCCAGAAGCAACCGCTTGGCTTCTTCGACAAAACGCCGATCGGACGCCTCATCACGCGGGCGACAAGCGATGTGGAATCCATATCGGACGTGCTTTCGCAGGGCGTGGTTACCATCCTGGGCGACCTCTTCAAGCTCATCTTCATCGCTGCATTCATGTTCTATCTGAACTGGATGCTGGCGATTGTCACCCTCATGGTGATGCCGCTGATGGTATGGGTTACCTTCTGGTTCAGGCGGAAGGTAAGCTCACAGTACCGCGAGACGCGCAAGCAGGTGGCCCGGCTCAACTCCTTCATGCAGGAGCATGTTACCGGCATGCCCATCGTGCAGCTCTTCAACCGGGAGCAGGAGGAGATGCGGCGTTTTCGTGACATTAATAACGCCCACCGGCAGGCGCACATCAACACCATTTTTTACTTCGCCCTCTTCTGGCCGGCAGTCAGCATTGTCTCCGATGTCGCCCTCGGGCTCGTGCTCTGGGTGGGCGGCGTTGCTGCCATGGCCGATG
Organism: Salinibacteraceae bacterium; assembly: GCA_007124945.1. Classification (GTDB taxonomy): domain Bacteria; phylum Bacteroidota; class Rhodothermia; order Rhodothermales; family Salinibacteraceae; genus Tc-Br11-B2g6-7. The sequence goes on from SLED01000096.1 coordinate 9,495, forward strand.
CGGTTACCCTCGGCGTGCTTGTGGCCTTCATCCAGTACGCGCGCCGCTTCTTCGAACCGATTCGCAATCTCTCCGATCAGTACAACACGCTCCTTTCCGGCATGGCGGGCGCCGAGCGCGTGTTCGGGCTGCTTGACAAAGATTACTCCCTCGAAGAGACGGAAGACCCCGAGCCGATGAACGGCATCGATGGCCGCATCGAGTTTCGGGATGTCTGGTTTACGTACGACGAGATGCCCGAGGATGGCACCGAGCCGAACTGGATTCTGAAGGGCGTGTCCTTCTCCATTGAGCCCGGTGAAACCGTGGCCATCGTGGGAGCTACCGGCGCAGGCAAGACCACGCTCATCAATCTGCTGCTCCGTTTCTACGATATTCAGCATGGCGAAATTCTGGTTGATGGCGTAGACGTGCGCAACTACCGACTGCGCGATCTGCGACGACACCTCGGACTCGTACTGCAGGACGTTTTTCTCTTCTCCGGTTCGGTAGAGCGCAACCTGACGCTCGGTGATGAGGCGATCGACCCGGATGATGTGCGGCGGGCAGTTCAGGCGATCGGTGCGGAGCCGTTTATCGAGCGCCTGCCCGATGGGTACCAGCAGGACGTCCGCGAGCGTGGGGCATCCCTCTCGCACGGGCAGCGGCAGCTGATGGCGTTTGCGCGGGCGATGCTGTACGATCCGAAGCTCCTTGTGCTGGACGAAGCCACCTCCAGCGTGGACACCGAAACGGAGGCCGTGATGCAGGACGCACTCGATAAAGTGATGGAAGGCCGTACCTGCCTGGTGATTGCCCACCGCCTGTCCACCGTCCGCGAGGCCGACAAAATCCTGGTGATGCACCGCGGCGAACTAAGGGAGCAGGGGACGCATAGCGAGCTTCTGAAGCAGGACGGCCTGTATCGCAAGCTGTACGAATTTCAGTATAAAGAGCAGGAGCGCCGGAAGCTCACCTCCTCCAGCGGGCACGAATCGCTGGAAGGGGCGTAGGTCCTGCCGTTTATTTTTGTTTGATTGACAACCAACCCGTATGTCGACCATCGACATTGTACCCTATTCCGAGCGTGGGGAGCGTCTGTCTGCCATACTGAACCGCAGCGCCTCTTTCAGTGAGGAGGTCGACCGCGCGGTGCGGGAAATCCTCTCGGAGGTGCAGCAGCGCGGTGACGAAGCAGTACTTGAGTTCACCGAGCGGTTCGATGGCGTGCGCGTTGAGGATATCAAGGTGCCCGAAGAGGCGCTCGAAGCGGCGTCCGATGCGCTTGACGATGAGCTCCGGATGGTGATCGCAGAGGCTGCGGACAACATCCGCCGCTATCACGAAAAGCAGGTGCAGCAGTCGTGGTTCACCGACGATGGCGATGGCGTGCTGCTCGGGCAGCGCGTGGTGCCGATGGACTCGGCGGGGCTGTACGTTCCGGGCGGAACCGCCTTCTACCCGTCGAGCCTTCTGATGAATGCCATCCCGGCGCAGGTGGCCGGTGTTCAGGGGCTTCACCTTGTTTCCCCACCGCAGCCCGATGGGCGCCCGCATCCGCTTGTGCTTGCTACCGCACAGTTTCTCGGGTTGAAGAACGTGTACGCTGTCGGCGGAGCGCAAGCGGTGGGCGCGCTCGCTTTTGGCACCCGGTCCGTGCCGCAGGTCGATAAGATTGTGGGGCCGGGGAACGCCTACGTGGCGGCGGCCAAGAAGCAGGTGTTCGGCCGCGTGGCGATTGATTCGGTGGCCGGGCCGAGCGAGATTGTCGTCCTGGCCGATCACACGGCCGATCCCGGGTTCGTCGCCACCGATCTGCTCTCGCAGGCCGAGCACGATGAGCGCGCCTCCGCCGTCCTGGTCACGCCGCATCAGCCGCTGGCCGAAGCGGTGCAGAGGGAAGTGGCCCGCATCACCCCCGAGCTGGATCGCTCCGAGGTGATCGCGCAGTCGCTGGCCAAGTATGGTGCCTGCGTGGTCACGGAAACGCTGCAGCAGGCCATCGACATGACCAACGAGCTGGCGCCGGAGCATCTCGAGATCATTGTTGAGGATCCGTGGGCTACCATGACGCATATCCGCCATGCGGGCGCGATCTTTCTCGGGCCGTATTCGTCGGAGCCGGTGGGGGATTACTTCGCCGGGCCAAACCACGTGCTGCCAACCGGGGGTACCGCGCGCTACGCCTCCGCGCTTAGCGTCGACGACTTCATCCGCAAGCAGTCGATAATCTCATACACTGAGAAACGACTGCAGCAGACCGGCGAGAAGATCATCCGGTTTGCTCTGAGTGAGTCGCTCGGCGCCCATGCCCGCGCCATCGAAGCTCGCCTCAACAAGCGCTGAAGCGCGACCGTTTCACTTATCCGCTGTAGCTCATGCCATCTGCCGATACCGCTTCCTCCCTTCATGTCGATTCGCTGATTGAGCGCATCCGTCCCGAGGTGCGAAACGATTACGCCTATATCGTCTCGCATCCGCCCAATATCGAAGTCAAGCTCAACCAGAACGAAAGCCCGTACGATCTGCCGGCCCACCTGAAGCAAGAGCTCGCCGACGAACTGCTGCGCACAGAGCTGAACCGGTATCCCTCCGAGCAGCCGTACGAGCTGCGCGATGCACTCGCCGATCACCTCGGCGTGTCGCCTGAGATGCTGTTGCTGGGCAACGGCTCCAACGAGCTGACCTACACGTTTGGTCTTACGCTGTTGGAGAAGGGCACGCCCGTTGTGCTGCCCACGCCCATGTTTGCGCTGTACGAAAAGGTGGCCAACCTGCACGGCGCCGACCTCACCTCAGTACCTCCGCGCGAGGATCTGAGCTTCGATACCGACGCGATCGTGCGGGCGATAGAGCAGGTGGATCCAGCCATCACGGTGGTCACCACACCGAACAATCCGACGGGGCTCACGATGAGTCTCGACGAGATCGAGCGCGTGCTCAGCGCGGCGTCGGGTTTTGTTGTGGTCGACGAGGCCTACTACGAGTTTCTGGAGGGCAAGACCGCGCAGTCCCTGCTGGATGACCATCCGAACCTCATCATCGTGCGCACCTTCTCCAAGGCGGCCGGCCTTGCCGGAATGCGCCTCGGGTACATGCTCGGCCATCCCGCCATCATGCAGGAAATACTGAAGGCGCGGCTGCCGTTCATGATCGACCGGGTGGCGGAAGCGTCGGGCCTCTTGCTGCTAAAGCATCGCGAGCTTATAAGCGAGCGCGTTCGGTCGATGAAAAAGAGTATCCGGGAGCTGGTAACGCGACTTCGCGGCATGGACGGCGTTGATGTGGTGCCCACGGAGGCTAACTTTGCCATCTTCCGGACGCCCGTCGACCCGCCTGTGCTGCTTGATGCACTGGCAGAGGATGGCGTACTCGTTCGCAACATGCAGGGCTACCCTGAATTACAGGGATATCTGCGTGTAAATGCGGGCACTGAGAAGGAGAACAACCAATTTTTGACCGCGTTGAACGGGGCGCTTACCAATCAAGGGCTCGTCGCGTAACTGCCGGCCCGTTGGCCCGCCACCGTGCGGGCTTCTTTCGCTCCGTATGCACTGTCTTTTCCTCGTACTACACCACCATGAATTTCATTCAGGTTGACATCATCGGCCTCTCGACCAGTCCGTCGAGCGGAGGGGCCTATGCACTCGTGCTCGGAGAGATGGATGGCAGCAGACGCCTTCCGATCATCATTGGTGCATTCGAGGCACAGGCCATCGCGCTGGAGCTGGAAAAGATACAGCCTCCGCGGCCCATGACGCACGACCTGCTTCGCGATATGCTTGATGCGGTGGGCGCTGATGTCACCGACATCGTGATTGATGAACTGCGGGACGGCACGTTCTTCGCGAAGATACGGTACGCCTACAATGGCGATGACGGGCAGCTCGACGCCCGACCGAGTGACGCCGTCGCGCTGGCCGTCCGTGTGGATGCCCCGATCTACGTTTCGCCCGCTGTTTTGGAAGAAGCTGGCATCCCCACCGAGGAAGAGTCCGTAAGCGCGCTCACGACCTCTTCCACCACGGAGGAAGAGCCCGCCAAGTCGATGAGCAAGCTGGAGCGGATGGAGCAGCAACTCCAGAAAGCGATTGAGGCGGAGGATTACGAGGAAGCTGCTGAACTGCGCGACCAGATTGCCAAGCTGAAAGGCGAACAAAATTAGCGCGTGAGACGGCGTAACGCCCTGCGGCGCGCGTGCACTCACGTTCCTGAACGCAGCGAAGTGTCTGGCAGATACCCCGGGCACTTCGCTTTTTTATGTCTGTAAATCGAAGCCATCACTCATGATCTGCTCCCGCTGTTGATGTCTGTCTCCGATAGGGTGGCGCTCGCCACAACCACAGTCCCGTACGACAAGCTCCGCGCCTTTCCGCGCCTGTTTGCTGATTATTGCACTGCGCACGAGAAGGTGGCTTCGCGATATGCAGGCAACTGGCAGTCCACCACAGATCGAATCGCTGCGGCCGACCACGCGGCGGCGCACGTGCGAGATCGGCAAATCCTTGTTGAGGTGCTGCTTGATCAGCAGGAGGCGTGGGGACTTGACGCGCCCACACGCCGCAACATCGAAGCGCTATCGGATCCCGAGACCGTGGCCGTGGTGACCGGGCAGCAGACGACCGTGCTGGGCGGTCCGCTGTACACGCCACTGAAGGTGCTGACCGCTCTCATGCAGGCCGATGCGCTGGCCGAGGAAACAGGCCGCCGGGTGGTGCCGGTGTTCTGGCTGGAGGGAGAGGATCACGACTGGGAGGAGATGGCAGGTACGCACATCCTTCACCGCAACGAGGTCGTGCCGCTTCGCTACGACGGATACGCGTTACCTGACGAGGGAAACCTCGGCGCCGTAGGCAGGCTCACCGCAGAGGAGCGGATGGCAGCGCTTATCGATCAGCTGGACGATCATCTGCCGCCCTCCGATTTCAAGCCGCAGGTGATGCAGGCGGTTCGCTCGTCCTACGCCGAGGGCACGCGCCTGGAAAACGCATTCGCCCGGCTTCTGCGCGAACTTTTCCCCGAGTCGGGTCTGGTCTTTATCAATCCGGATGATGCACGGCTGAAGCAACTCACCGCTCCGCTTTTTGCGCGCGAGCTCCGTGCGCCCAAAGACTCCAGTCGCCTGGTGAACGAGGCAGGGGAGGAGCTGAAAGCCTCCTATCACGCCCAGGTCCACGCCCGTTCAACCAACCTCTTTTTGCTGGAAGATGAAGGCCGGTACCCGATCGACCTCGCGGAGGATGGCTTCCGGTTGCGTGGTACGGACCGTCGTTTCACGGAGGAGGAATTGCTCGATCTGCTGGACACGCAGCCCGAGCTGTTCAGCCCCAATGTGGTCCTCCGTCCGCTGATGCAGGATATGCTTCTGCCTACTGCGCTCTACGTGGCGGGCCCGGGCGAGGTGTCGTACTTTGCGCAATACAAAGCGGTGTACGACTGGGCAGGCATCCCGATGCCCGTACTCCACCCGCGCATCAGCGCAACGCTGGTAGAAGGTAAAGTGGCCAAGGTTCTTGACAAATACGAGATCGATCCGGCCGACCTGGAGGCCGGGGTTGACCAGCTCTTTCAGCGTCTGGTGGTCCGTGAGATGGAGGTGGATGTGGATCAGGTGTTTGGCGAGGTGCAAGCGCCAATTCATCAGGCCATTAACGAGCTAAAAGCGCCCGTCGAAAC
>SLED01000075.1 GCA_007124945.1 Salinibacteraceae bacterium
GTCAGGATAAGCATATTGCCGCACTCCTCGACCGGCATCTGTCGGTTCTCATCGATGCCATCGAGGGTAACACCGTACGTTTGACCGTTGGCGCGAGGATATGTTCCGACGTCGTGAGGCGCGTACGGTTTCGGCCACGCTTCGGAGGCCGCGAACCGGAAGACCGGCGCCAGCATCGCCTCTACGAGGTCAGGATTGAATTCGAAGAAGAGCGGTGTAGATGGATAGGTGACATCGACGGTACCAATCGATCCGTTGGAAAAGCACTCCTTCGAAAAGAAGAGCGGAGAGCCGTCGCGGTCGGCGACGAGTTTGTGTGCAGCAATCGCCTGCCGGTACGCAAGAGAACAGATGTCCGCGTACTCCTCGCCACCGGAGCTTCGGGCACGCGAAAGAAGCTCTTCGTCGAACGCATCACAGCGGGAGAAAAGCTCCGGTGCGTCGTCAACCGCCTGCCTCAAAACGTCGTCGAAGGTGGCGCCATTGCGGAAACAGTACGCCGACAGCCGCTCGCCGAAATACTCGATGGAATGGCAATCGTCGTACCCGAGAAGTATCGTCCGTTCGGTCGGTTGCTCCGCGACTTGGCCGAGATCGTACACGGCGGCGAGCACCGGCCAGATACTCTCCACACTGTCACCCTTACGAGCCGGTGCATGGTCTCCGGCCGGCAGCCGCCCCTCGGAGACGAATGCATAACGCGCATCCCGAGCTGCAAGAACACCGGAAGCAGTCGCGTGTGGAGCGAGCATGTGCGCATAGCCCCAGTCGATACGTACATCGTCTCCCCGTTTGCCCAGGACATTCTGTGACAACGTACCGACGAACATCGTCTCTCCGTGATTGCCGATCGGTCGACGACTCCACTGCACGACCTGATCCGGTGTATCGACCGCCGCTTCCGCGGAGAGATCGAGATACACCGAGACGTCGTGTGCCTTGCCGTCGGTCGCCACCGCCGAAATCGAAACGTACGAGACCGGGCGGGAGAGCACATCGAGATCATCGATCAGCAGCGGAGTCAGGAATCGGACAGTGAGCTCGACCCCGCCCGCTACGAAACGGTACCGGGTCGACAGCGGATCCACGCGAACGGCTTGCTGGTACATCGCCGGCGATTCACCCCGATAACTCCAGTTCGGCGTATCCGTTCGACCGCGTCCACAGAAGCGGTACGCCCGTCCGTCGATCCGGGCAAGCCCGACAATCGCCATGCGCGCGGTCGTCCAGTGTCTTGTGTGGTCCTCGCAGAGACGATCCGCCATCGACCAGATGCTGAAATACGGGTCTACTGTTACCAGCGGAACCGCCGGTGGACGGATACCATCGCTCTGAGTCGCCCTCATCGATGGGCCTCCACGGTTTGCCGAGACTGCGGTGTCTTCCGAAATATCGCTGCTATCCTATCCATGTCCAGTTTTACCCTTCGGTCGTAGGTGTACACTCCGTTCTGTTCCTGTTCCACGTCGGTCAACTGCGTGTAGCAGTACCCGCAGATGCGCTTGTTGCTGAGAATCGCATCCACCAGCCCCTCAAGCCTCTCGTAGAACTCCGCCTCTGTTTTCGGTCCCTCGCCGTAGCCCCACGAATCCTCCGAGTACGAGGAGGAGGCCGGCGGAATCCACAATATCCCTCCAAACTCCGCCACCAGGTACGGCTGCCCCTCGTAGTCGACCTCCCATTCGGGGTAGCGGCGCATTACACCCACGCCGTCGTCGGGTGCAATATCCGATGCAAAACCAGCCGGGTTTTGGTTGTAATCATGAATCGTCCAGAGATCGGTCTTCACGTGAATGTATCCACTCGCGTCGTTGACCGGACGAGTCGGATCGAGAGCCTTCGTCAGATCGTACGCATCGATGTGCAGCCGATTGTGCTGCGGCGGGTCAGCCTGTATCTCGCGGGTCTCGTTGAGCGGGCTCCAGGCGATTATCGAAGGATGGTTTCTGTCGCGTTCGACCGCCCGCGCCCACTCGCTGAGGAAATTACGCGCCGAGACCGGCTCGGTTGTCCGCATTCCCCAACTGGGGAACTCGCCCCATGTCAGATATCCGAGCCGATCCGCCCAGTAGTGAAATCGCTCCTCAAACACCTTCTGGTGCAGCCGAGCCCCGTTGAACCCGGCGCGCATCGAGAGCTCGATATCGTTCCGCAACGCCTCATCCGAGGGGGCCGTCCAGATTCCGTCGGGATAATATCCCTGATCGAGCACAAGACGCTGATACAGCGGCTCACCGTTCAGATATACCTGATCGCCTCGGAGGTGGGTCTCGCGCAGCCCCGCATAGGAGCGGACATGGTCGCGCACATGTTCGGAGCCGTCCACTACTTCCAGCTCCAGATCGTATAGCCATGGATCGGCCGGGCTCCATAGACGGGCATCCGGTATCTCGAGTCGACACGGCCCACCGGCTCGGGCGGGAACCTGAGCGGTCGAAACCGTCGTGCCTGCTTCGTCGACCACGCGTCCCCGAAAGCTCAGTGATTCTCCGCCGCCACGCAGGCGCGGTATCAACAGGAAGCTTCCGGTGTGAATATCGGGGACGATCTGAACCGACTCGAGCGATGCTTCGTCGACCGCCTCCATCCAGACGGTCTGCCAAATGCCCGTCGTACGAGTATACGATGCGCGTAGTCGCCGGAAGTCGAACTCACTGCGCTGCTTACCGCCGGGCTGCACCCCCGATCGCACGTCGTCGTGGACCCATACCACCAGGTCATGAGTCGCCCCCGAAGAGACAAATCGACTGATTTCGTGGGTGAAGCCGACCGCTCCTCCCCAGTGACGCCCGACGAAGTGTCCATCGATATATACTTCGCTGAGGTAGTCTACCCCACCGAAATGCAGCAGGACACGCTTCCCGCGAAATGATTCCGGGACTTCGATACGCCGGTGATACCACATCGCCTCTATGAAATCAGTGTATTCGACCCCCGACAGCTTGCTCTCGGGACAAAACGGGACCGTGATATTCTCTCCGAATCCATTCGAGCCCTGTAGACCACGCTCGTGGCCCGACTTACCCGGATCAAAAGCGAATGTCCATACACCGTTCAAATTGACCCAATCGTCGCGCCGGAACTGCGGGCGCGGGTGCTCGGGTCGTGGAGTGTCAATCGTATCCATCAGTCACTACCTTCCATATGCCTACTTCGTTTCGATCGCAATTCCGCCGGCGAGATACTTCTGAAGGAAGAGGTATACGATGAACACAGGAAGACTCGCGATGACGCTTGCCGCCATAATCGGCCCGAACCGCACCTGCAGGTCGCCTCCGGCAAGTGTCGCAAGCCCCACCGGTAACGTGTACATGGACGGTGACTGCGCAATCAGCAAGGGCCAGAGGAACTCATTCCACGTGTACACGAAAACGAATACCGAGACAGTCGCAATCGCAGGGACAGCCATAGGCGCCATTATCTGAAACAGGAGCCGAAACTCTCCGGCTCCCTCGGTGCGGGCAGCGTCTTCGAAATCGCGATCGATTGACTTGAAGAACTGAGTGATCACCAACACGCTTACCGGATGTACGATCAGCGGAAGGATCAGTCCACCATACTGGTTTGCGAGCCCCATATCCCGGAGGAGCAGGAACAACGGTATCATGATCGCGTGAATAGGTATCATGAACCCGGACAAAGTCAGCATGAAGAGGAAGTTCCGCCCTGGAAAGCGAAGTCTGCCGAGCGAATAGCCGGCGAACAGCGCGAGAACAACCGTAATCGCTGTCGCGAATGCGGAGACGATAACGCTGTTTGCAAACCAGCGCATCAACGGCGCGCGAGCGATAATAGTCACATAATTGATGAGTCTCAACTCGGCGGGGAAGGCCTGCAGGGTAACGACTTCTCGCTCGGTCTTGAACGAGCCGCTGACCATCCAGAACATGGGTGCCATGACCACCACGAGCAGGATCACGGCAACAGCCGTGACGGCGATGCGGTTCACGTGCCGACGCCGCAAACCAAGGCGCTCAATAATCCGTGAACTCATAACTACTCATCTCCCTTCTGTAGCGTCAGCTTCACCTGGATATACGCGATACCGACCATCATGAGGAAGAACGCGAACGCGGCCGCCTGTGCATATCCCATGTTGAAATGGCGGAAGCCCTGATCATAGATGTACTGGATGATCACACGCGTGCTGCCTCCGGGTCCGCCCTCCGTCATTATGTAAACCTGAGCGAAAATCTGAAGCGAGGCGATTATCTGCAGCACCGCTACCAGCCCGTGCGTACGTTTCAGAATCGGTATCGTTATGCGGAATAACCGTTGCAGCGGCCCCGCTCCGTCGATCTGCGCCGATTCATACAGGCTCGGAGGAATCGATTGCAGACTGGAGAGGTATATCAGAAA
>SLED01000227.1 GCA_007124945.1 Salinibacteraceae bacterium
ACTTTGGTTCAGGAGGTGAAAAATGTTCAGAGACCGCGCTATTCTGCCTGGTGCGGTCAACAACCCATTCGGGAATAGAGGAGTGCCGTGCGTGAGATCGTCCCACAAGTCTCAGTAAGGCTTTTATGTTCTCTCGCAACCAGTCGAGCTGCCCTATTGGCCAAGCTCGCCGCACGATGGGTCTGTAAAGAAAATGGTTTAATACATCCCACAGGTTGGCATCGTAAGCCTCTGCATAAGCCCTTAATTCGCGTGCAAGTGTTACAAGGTGCCCCTCGCGAAGTAATCCCAGAAAATCGAATAGCCATTCGCCAACCAGAAGATCCCCACGCTGTCCTGACAGAATTCGTCCCACTGACTCTGCCCGAGCCTGCTCCAGCCCTATATGAAAGAGGGTTTGATACACCAACATGAAGGGGGTGTCTTCATCCGGCATCCCATCCGGCGGCCCAATGAGGTTGACTGCCTCCGCGTCAATGTAACTCGCCGGCAGATCATACCGCTTGCAGATCAGGTCGCTGATGTGCCGCTCGTCGCACTGCGTGAGCGTCGGAAACTTCCACGAGTACGTCCGAAAGTCCGGACACGGTAACCCCTCCGTCTCCTTCAGATGTCCCGCCATCGACGCAATACTGCCCGAGTCCAGTCCACCACTCAAAAACAGCCCCACCGGCTTGTGCGATCGCAGCCGGCACCGCACCGCTTCTTTGAACAATTCCCGGAAGTGCTCCACGTAGTCCTGCTCGTTGGCGTAGCGAATCTGGTGCTCCGGGTCGATGTCCCAGTAGCGCCAGGTGCGGTAGGCACCATCGGAGGTCACCACCACCGCGTGCGCCGGCTCCAGCTGCGATATGCCCTCGTAGAACGTCCAGTCGAGCCGGTCGAAGCGGCCGCAGAGGTGCATCGCCACCATCGGCTCAAAGATTTCCCGCGGCACGCCCGGCGCGGCGAGGATCTGCTTCACCTCGCTGCCAAAGAGCACCCGGCCGCCCTCAATGCGATAGTAGAACGGCCGCATTGCCATGGGGTCACGCGCGGCAAAGAGCTGCCGCTTGCGCCGATCCCACACCGCAAACGCGAAGTCGCCTAAGAGATGCGCGGCGCAGTCGGTGCCCCAGCGGCGATAGGCGGCGAGGATAAGATCGGCGTCGGTGATGACGTCGCGACGGACGGACCGGCGGAGATAACGGCGAAGCGTGCGCTGGAGCTCCTCGCGGTTGTCGATGCGGGCGTCGGCCACGAGCACGAGGCCGGCTTCGTCGTCGACCAGCGGCTGCTCTTCGTGGCGCGACTCCGGCGTCACGTGCAGCGCCTGGTGCGCCAGCACCGCGCCCTCACCCCGCCAAACGCCGGTGCCGTCCGGACCGCGCCAGGGGGCCGCGCCCGTCATCCGGTCGATGCAATCTACCGGTGCTGACGGATTGAAGGCGATAATGCCACAGAGGCCGCTCATCAATGAACCCCAAGGTAAACGATGAAGAGATTCCGGTGGCAGTTACGTACGACGGAGCGGTACCGATCCTCCACCCGGAAATCGTTCGCTTACTCCGGCACGAAGGACGAGACCACACCCATCCCTCGATATTTCTCCTGTAGCTCGGGCGACAGCGTCTTGAAGTCCTCCACCACGCCCCGGCACGACGGGGTGCCGCATGCGCATTCAAGCGTCCAATTGTTCTCGTGCATCGTGGTCGAATAGTCGAAGCAAATCTGCTCGCCCTTTGCTATTCTACGTATCGCAACGAGATGCGTATCTTTGAACAGGCCGGCGTTGGGCTCGCAACTGTGATTCAGCAGCGCTGCCGGTAGGCGAGGCATCAGATAGGTCGAGCGCCCAACCTGAAGCAATACACCATCCTCATCCAGCCGGGCCAGCGGATGATCCATATTAATAAGCTGTCCTTCAAAGGAGAGAATCCAGCTACAGGGAGCCAGGTCGCGGGCGGCAAACACGCCCATCCCCACATCTGTCTCATCCACGTACAAATTGGCGTAGTGTGACGGCCACACCATATCCGCACGCGATGCAACCATACCCAGCAATCCATCTTCTTCGATGTACATAGGACCTTCCTCAACAATAGGTTGAAAATGGAACACGCTCCGCTCGTGAGTAACCAACTGAGTAAACCCTTGCGGTCATTAAGTATACCCTACATTAAATATAAACTATTTTCCGGCTGATCCAAATTACTTTAAGCGCCTGTCCTTATAATATCCGGGCCCAAATTCCATAATTCTTTGCGGGCTGTTTGAATCTGTGGGGCATGCGGTTCGTGCATCTGCGCGGCGCATGCAGTATACTGCTGTCCTGTTCGGAGCGCCACGTGCACTCTCCATTTTTCCTTGATGAAAACGAAACCGTCCTCCCCGATGGAAGCGACTCAAACGAAAACGACCGGCAAGATTGCCCAGGTTATTGGTCCGGTGATTGACGCTGAATTTCCCGCAGGCGCTGTACCTGATATCCTTGACGCCCTCATTATTGAGCGTGAGGACGGCGGGCAGCTCGTAGTTGAGGTGCAGCAGCACCTTGGCGAAAACCGGGTGCGTGCCATTGCCATGGATTCCACTGACGGCCTGACACGCGGTACCGAGGTTGTTGACACCGGAAAGCCGATTTCCATGCCCATCGGGGATGACATCCGCGGGCGCCTGTTCAACGTCGTGGGCGAAGCTATCGATGGCCTTCCGCAGCCCAAAGCTGAGGACCGCCGTGCCATTCACCAGAGCGCACCGGACTACGACAATCTTGCGCCCAGTACCGAAGTGCTCGAAACTGGCATCAAGGTTATTGACCTGCTCGAGCCCTACGCCCGAGGTGGAAAGATCGGGCTATTCGGTGGCGCCGGTGTAGGCAAGACGGTGCTCATTCTTGAGCTCATCAACAATATTTCGAAAGAGCACGAGGGCCTCTCGGTATTTTCCGGTGTGGGAGAACGCACACGGGAAGGAAATGACCTTCTTCGCGAGATGCTTGAGGGCGGCGTCATTGACTATGGCGACGAATTCAAGGAGATTATGGAAGAAGGCGGCTGGGACCTCGACAAGGTCGATATGGACGCGCTGCAGAACAGCAGCATTAGCCTGGTCTTCGGCCAGATGAACGAGCCGCCGGGCGCCCGTGCCCGCGTGGCCCTATCCGGTCTTACGCTCGCCGAGTACTTCCGCGATCTGGGCGGCCGCGACGTGCTGTTCTTCGTGGACAACATCTTCCGCTTCACGCAGGCGGGCTCAGAGGTTTCCGCGCTTCTCGGACGCATGCCCTCAGCCGTGGGGTATCAGCCGACCCTGGCCACGGAGATGGGTGAGATGCAGGAGCGCATTACCTCCACCAAGAAAGGCTCCATTACCTCCGTACAGGCCATCTACGTGCCGGCTGATGACCTTACGGACCCGGCCCCCGCCACCACGTTCGCCCACCTCGATGCAACCACGGTGCTCTCGCGTCAGATTGCGTCGCAGGGTATTTACCCGGCCATCGATCCGCTCGACTCCACCTCTACCATTTTGAACGCTCGCACACTAGGAAACGAGCACTACGATACAGCTCAGGAGACGAAGGAGCTGCTCCAGCGCTACAAAGAGCTGCAGGACATCATTGCCATCCTCGGTATGGATGAACTCTCGGAAGAAGATAAGACCGTCGTTCGCCGGGCCCGTCGCGCACAGCGCTACATGAGTCAGCCCTTCTTCGTGGCCGAGCAGTTCACCGGTACACCGGGCGTTTACGTTAAGATTGAGGACACCATTCGCGGCTTTCGCATGATTCTGGACGGCGAGCTCGATCATCTTCCCGAAGGCGCATTCGCATTCAAAGGCGCCATCGAGGAAGTCATCGAAGCTGGTGAGAAGATGCTGGAAGAAGACTAATCAACGCGCTCCCTGCTGCTCAATTCCTGATTCCGTTTAGCTGCTATGGACAACCTGTTTGTTGAGATTGTGGCGCCTGACCGGCGCGCGTTCCAGGGAGAAGCGCGTGGGCTCCGCGCACCCGGTGCGGAAGGTTCATTTCAGATCTTGAAGGACCACGCGCCGATGATTGCCACAATCGAAGTCGGACCGATTTTCGTTACCTCGCTCAACGGCGAGAAGATCGGTTTTGCCACAAGCGGAGGCTTTGTCGAGGTTCTTAATAACAAGGTTACGGTTCTGACGGAGACCTGTGAGCCCGCTTCGGAGATTGATGTGGAGCGCGCCCGGCAGGCGGAGCAACGGGCCAAGGAGGAGCTCGCCGCCACGCAAGATCCAGAGGAACGTGCGAAGGCTGAAGCCGCTCTCGAGCGCGCCCGCAACCGCCTGCGCGTCTCGATGGGCGATCTGTAGCGCGCATCACGGGAGGAAACAGGTTTC
>SLED01000161.1 GCA_007124945.1 Salinibacteraceae bacterium
CGGATTGGCTTCTAATCCTCGAAAAGGAGTCCATCACCGCAAAAGCTTCCCCCGCAATACACGATCTGCGAACTACCATGAAACTACGCGTACGCTTTTTAAAGCTAATCCCTGTTACGCTTTTACTGATTCCTCTTTTAACGGGCTGCGATTTCGATATCGTGAACCCCGGCCCAACCGATGATGTAGCGCTCGATGAGGAAGGTGCTCATGAGTCAGTCGTGAATGGTATGCGCTATTCGTTTGCGCGTGCTCTCGGCGATCTGGCGTATATTGGTTCCGAGCCCGCGCACGAGGTTACAACCGCCGGTCGGGTTTTCCCGGTAAAGCTTCCTTCCCGGCCGGGGCAATTGCTTGACAATGAGATAAATCGTCAGTGGGAATTTGCGCATCAGGCGCGTTGGTCGGCTGAAGAAGGAGTGCGACGGTTCGAAAGAGTGATGGAAGCGGACTTTGACTCTTCGGACCTGGCGGCGACCGCCCTTATGTATGCAGGCTTTTCCAACAGGTTATTGGGTGAGAATATGTGTTACGCAGTCATTGATGAAGGAGAAGCAGAGCCGTACTCGGTACATCTCCAGCGTGCGGAAGACAACTTTACGCAGGCCATCAGCGTGGCTCAGGCAGCGGGTGCTACAGAGGTCGCCGAGGCCTCGCGTGCAGGTAGAGCACAGGTACGGTTACTGCGCGGGGATCACACGGGAGCGGCGCAAGACGCGGGCGCTATAGCGGATGATTTTCTGTACGAGGCCCGCTACTTCACCGCAACGAGTGATCAGTATAACATCCTGTACTGGACGAATGATAACAATCCGTATCGCGCTCACTCCGCATGGGATACCTATTACGAGGAGTATTACGAGGACACGGGCGACCCGAGAGTGCGCTGGGGATTTGACCCCGATGAGCCGGTCGGTGAATTTGAAGACATCCCGTGGTACTTTCAGCTGAAGTATCCGCAAAGGTCTGCAAACATCCCGATAGCGAAGGGTGCTGAAATGCGGCTGATCGAGGCAGAAAACGAACTCGAAGAGGGTAACTGGGACGTCGCCATGCAAATCATAAACGACGTGCGGAGCGAGGTGGTTAGCGATCACGATGGCGACCCGATCCCGGAATGGGAGGCGTCGAACGAAGAAGAGGCCTGGACGCACCTGCAGCGTGAACGCGGCATTGTTTTATGGCTTGAGGCTCGTAGGCTTGGCGACCTTCGTCGCTGGATTGAAGCAGGTACGCCCGGAGACATGGAGGACATGGACGGGCGCTCCACCTGTTTCCCGATCTCCGAAAATGAGCGCCAATCTAATCCGAATATTCCGCTCAATTGACGCTCTGGCCGTACCGGCTGTAGGACGGCAGATATCGGTCACGCGGTACCCTGTCGTCCTACAAGCTGTCTGGTTATCGACACAGGAATGGAAATTGGCGTGATCAAAACCTATGCTGGCCTATCCATTCGGGCCTCTTCCGGTACTTGTCAGTACCGGGAGGTAAAAACCTAACCGAGCGCATCTGCGCATCAGGTGGAGCGCTCGATAAGGTAGAGAATTAGGGCCCGGCCGCAAGGCACAGCATGCCCTTTTTCGGGTGCTTCAACACGATATAGAATCAGCTTCCACAAGAAATCGAGCCCATTATGACGATCCGACGGGTAAAGCCTTCGTCGCCTATCATCGCGCTACTCGTGTGTCTCATCGCCGTTATGCCGCTGCAGGCCCAGGATACCTTCCGCACCCCAGATGATTCGGTCGTGGAGATGCTGGAGGCGGAGCAGCTACCCGGGGTGCGGCTCGCACCGGGCGGCGAATGGGTGATGAAGCTGCATCGCCCGAATATGCTCTCGCTTGAGGATATCGCGATTGAGCGTCTGTACCTTGCGGGCTACCGGATCGACCCGGCCACAAACAGTGCTGCCCTCTCCCGCACGCCGCGGTATGAAAAAATTCAGTTTGATCACCTGAGCGAGGACCGGACGGTTACAGTAAATACGCCTGAGGGGGCGGTGATCGATCATGTGCAGTTTGCACCAGGCGGAGAGCATTTCAGCTTTACCGTCACCAAAGACGGTGCGGTGGAGCTCTGGAAAGGCAGCATAGGCAGCAGTGACACCCGGCGCATTACGGAAGCGCCGCTCAATTCAACAGCGGGTAACCCCTGTCGCTGGCTCAACAGCGACGAATTGCTCTGTGAGTTTATCCCACCCCGGCGCGGAGAGGCACCGGGGCGGCCTGCTGTTCCGGAGGGACCGGTTACTGAACAGACAACCGATACTCCCGCACCGGTCCGCACTTTTCAGGACCTGTTGACCTCACCGCACGAAGTTGAGCTGTTTGAATACTACTTCACGTCCCAGCTTAAGCGTGTCCGCGCTGACGACGGAAACCTGACTCCTATTGGCGAGCCGGCAATCTTCGATGCGGTACAACCAGCGCCCGATCGCGAGCACCTGTTTGTCTCCCGCACGGTCAGACCGTTCTCTTTCATTGTGCCGGATCGCTGGCGGATAAACGATTGGTTCCCGCGTGAGATGGAGATCTGGACGATGGAGGGCGAGCACGTTCGTGATGTTGCGAGTCTGGGGCTGGCAGAGGAGGTCCCCGTCGATTCGATGCGCACCGGTCCCCGCGACATTCACTGGCAGCCCGGTCAGGATGCAGCGCTCGTATGGGTTGAGGTGGACACAGCCTCAGCTGATGTGAGTGAGCGCCTCTACCGGCTACCCCACCCGCAGGCCAGCGAGCCCGAGCAGGTTGCTACGCTGGAAATGTTTCACTGGCGCACCCAGTGGTACGGTAATGACACCGCCCTCATAACCGAGGTCAATCGCTATCCATACCGGGCTGTCAGTCACGAGCGCACCCACGTCGTGGATCTTTCTGGAGAGGAGGAGCCGCGCGTGCTATTTGACTATAATCCTGAGGATGCACACGCTGATCCGGGCACGCTCATGGGCGGCCGCTCGGTGATGGCCGATGGCGAGACGCTCTTTCTGCGCGGCGAGCGGATCACGGACGACGGCGCACGACCCTATATCGACAGGTTCGACATTGTCTCGGGCGAAACGGATCGCCTGTGGGAGAGTCCAGCCAATCGGTATGAAGTCCCGCAGCGGTTCGTAGGAAGCAACCGGGACACACTGCTTACGCGAAGCGAAAGTAGCAGCGAACATCCGAACTACCAACTGCGCTCGCTCGATGGGTCGTTTGTGCAGGCTCTGACGCGCGTGGAAGACCCGGCTCCCGTCTTGCAGGATGCCCAGGAGCATATTCTGCGTTACGACCGTGAGGACGGTGTGGGACTGGCCGCCCGGTTGCACCTTCCACCAGGATACGATGCAGAGGAGGACGGCCCACTGCCGGCGATCTTGTGGGCGTATCCGCGCGAGTTTGCTGATCCGGCGGCTGCAGGCCAGATGCCCAGCACCGCCAACCGGTTCATGCGGATTAACGGCGCCTCGCCGATGTTCTTTCTGCTAAGGGGATACGCTGTTATCGAGAATGCCTCGATGGCGATTATTGGTGGACAGCTGGGGTATCCTGATGAGCCTAACGACACCTATATCGAGCAACTGGTGATGAGTGCTGAGGCCGCAGTTGAGGCCGCGGCGGAAACGGGGTGGGTTGATGGCGACCGAGTAGGTATCGGCGGCCACAGCTATGGCGGGTTCATGACGGCCAACGTACTGGCTCATACCGGCGCCTTCGTTGCCGGTATCGCGCGTAATGCAGCCTTTAACCGTACCCTCACGCCGTTCGGCTTTCAAAACGAGCAGCGCACATTATGGGAAGCCCAGGACGTCTATACCGGAATGTCGCCCTTCATGTACGCCCATCAAATAGACGCGCCGATTCTACTCATCCATGGAATGGACGACCCGAACCCGGGCACTTTCCCCATGCAGTCCGAACGAATGTATCATGCCCTGAAGGGCCTCGGGAAACCTGCACGTCTCGTGCGCCTTCCGCATGAAGACCACGGCTACGGCGCGCGCGAGTCCATCTTTCATGCACTCGTGGAGATGTTCGAGTGGTTTGATGCGCACGTTAAGGGTGGGGAATAGCTCGCACTAAACGCGAATTGTTGCCCCTTCGCTAACCATTTCGTATGCTCCGAGCACTGTAGGCCGTGGTCGATATCGTTTCGGCTACGGACGGAACCACGGACCAACTCGCTCAGAGGATACTATGGTTTCCAACAACCGTATCGGACGTCATTCCTGGCCAAAGATTGCCCCTCTTGATAGCTGGCAGGACACCTACACTACCGTCCACATGTGGACGCAGATTGTGGGAAAGCTCCGCCTTGAACTTGCCCCCTGGATCAATCACTCCTGGGGATCCACGCTCTACGTCACGTCGACGGGCCTCACCACCTCGCCCATTCCGTATGAAGGGTTCACCTTTACGGTCGATTTCGATTTCGTCGCGCATAAGCTCATTATCACCACCTCGGCCGGGCGGGAACTGGTATTCTCGCTCGAACCAATGAGTGTGGCTGATTTCTACGAAAAGATCTTCGAAGCCCTCGGAGTCCTCGGTATCGATGTGGATATCCTGGCCCGCCCTGTAGAGGTGCCGGAAGCGATTCCATTCCAGAAAAACGAAGAGAACGCGAGCTACGACGACCAGGCTATCCGGAAATTCTGGTTAGCCTTGGTGCAGGCCGATCGTGTGTTCTCGCAATTCCGAGCTCGGTACCTGGGCAAATGCAGTCCGGTACATTTTTTCTGGGGCGCGTTCGATCTGGCCGTCACACGCTTCTCTGGTCGCGAGGCGCCGACGCATCCGGGCGGCGTGCCCAACTGCGCCGACTGGGTGATGGAGGAGGCCTACTCGCACGAACTGGCCAGCGCCGGCTTCTGGCCGGGTACGGGGCTGGGAGAAGCTGCCTTCTACGCCTACGCTTATCCGGAGCCCGATGGGTATCGGAAGGCTGATATTCAGCCAGCCGCAGCCTATTTCCACGATGATCTCGGGGAATACGTCCTCGCGTACAGTGCTGTGCGAAACTCGCCCGATCCGGATGCTGCGCTGCTGAACTTCCTGCAGAGCACCTACGAGGCTGCTGCCGACAACGGCGGCTGGGACCGCGAGAAACTCGACTTCGCCGGTGATTATCCGAAGTAATGCGCCGTGAGCTGGTTGTTCTTTGCCCCTCTACCCGGCGGGTGAGATGTTCTGATTCATCCGGAAGAAGTTGTCGGGATCCCAGGTGGCCTTGACTTGGCTGAGGCGGTCATAGTTGTCGCCGAAGGCCGCCCGCACACGTTCGGCATCGTCATCGGTCTGGTTGTTGATGTACTCGCCCCCGGTGCCGAATTTGGCAATCTTCTGATGGAGCCGGCGCGTCCATTCTTGATGCGCGTCATCCTCTGCCGGGCTGCTCCACTGCGTCGTAATGTGGGCGAGATAGGACGCCTCACGATGAGCAAACGCGGTAGCGTCCGAGCTGACCCGCCCCATAGCGCCGCCGCAGGCGTAGACGCTGATGCCGGTTGTAGGTGTGGGTAGCGGCGTGGATTTCGTCGCCAGAAGATCGATGAGGTTGTCAGGCAGGTCGTTGAGATACACGCTCGCCCAGTGATGCCGCTCGCCCTTCGGCACCTCAAAGGGGACGAACAGATCAGTGTAATCGACAGCGTCGATAAGCCTGAGAAACGGTTCACCAAACGAGCAGAACTCTTCCATCGGCTCGCGCAGCTTCTCGGGGTCGCCCACCGACATCACGTAGAAATTCACCGCAGGTTTGCCCACGTGCTTCTCGGGTATCCCGGGAATTTCCGGCACCGTGATGATGGAGGCGATGGGGTAGAGGGCGTCCGGTGTTTCAGGAACGGTCGAGCGGAAATACTCAAACACGTCGGCCGCGTCATCGAAAGAATAGAGGAGGTTGCCGGTGAGGCAGGCGCGCGGCTCGTCGAAGAGGTCGAACGTAAAGGAAGTAACGATACCGAAGTTGCCGCCTCCGCCGCGTAGCGCCCAGAAGAGGTCGCTGTTTTCCTCCTCGCTGGCGGTCACGATATGGCCGTTCGCGGTCACGACCTCCGCCTCGCGAAGGGCGTCTACGGCAAGGCCGTGTTTCCGACCGACCACGCCCATGCCGCCACCGAGCGTGAAGCCCCCCACGCCCACGGGATGGGGAATGCCCGGGGGAAGCAGATCGAATTTCAACGCTTCCCGATCAACCTGATCCCAGGTCGCTCCACCCTGTACGCGAGCCGTCCGCGTGTTTTCATCAATCTGCACGTCGTTCATCAGGGAGAGATCAAGTACAAGTCCATCGCAGATTGCGTGCCCGGTCGTCATGTGGCCGCCGCATTTTACGGAGAGCGGAAGGTCGTGCTCGCGGGCAACCTTTACCGCCTTCCGGACATCCTCCGTCTGCTGGCATCGGACGATAGCTGCAGGATGCCTGTCGATCGTGCCGTTCCAGACGGTTCGGGCGCGATCATAGTCATCCTCGCCGGCGGTTAAAATTCTACCGGAAATTTTCTGTCTGAGTGTTGGGAGGTTTAGTTGATCAGAGGGAGTGTCTGGCATCGGAGATCCTCCGGAGCAGTGGGTGGGCAGGGCGGTCACATCTTCATGATACGGGTTTACCACGTAATCCGTAAAAGCAGTTACTGGGCGGTCAAAGATGCGTCACCGTACATCGATGCGCACCGAAAGCATTGCCCAGCCAAAGCGGCCGATGAACGTCACCGCTGTAGTGAGCGGGGGCTCAATTCATCCACCAGATCCACCCGTTAAGCGCGCTTGCGTAGGAGACCCAAAGGAGGTAGGGCACCAGCAGGTACGCCGTCCAGGGTTTGACGTGGTAGAACGCCCAGATCGTGGCGGCGATGGCGCACCAGAGGACGAGAATCTCGGCGAAAGCCCAGCCGGGTGATTGCCACGCAAAGAAGAGCCACGACCAGAGTCCGTTGAGCGCCAGTTGCACACCGAAAAGGCTAAGCGGTACGGCCCCCTCGCTGAAGCCCGTCTCTTTCCACACGCCCCAGGCGGCAATGGCCATCAGCGTGTAGAGGAGCGTCCACACCGGTCCGAAGACCCAGTCAGGTGGATTCCAGGAGGGACGCGCGAGCTCCTGGTACCAGGAGCCGGTATCTGTGGCAAGGCCGCCCAGCGCAGCCACGGCGAAACAGAGGAGAAGCCAGCCGATCAGACCGAGCGCATGGCGGGTGCGAGTAGACATTCAGTTCTCGTTTGGGCAACCATCAAGAAAAAACCCCTCCAGCGAGGAGCCGAAGGGGTCGGGGAGGTGGCGGGCGGATTCGAACCGCCGTACGAGGCTTTGCAGGCCTCTGCCTAGCCACTCGGCCACGCCACCATGTTTACTGTAGCTCAATACCACGATTGCGGTGTGGAATGGTTTCAGCCATAAAGCGGCTCGCGTTCGGACGTGGTCACTTCGGTGCTGAAGATTAAGCTAAAACAGCTGTATCGGCCAGCCGGAGGCAATCGCGATGGCAACGGCGAGCAACACGAGGGCGCCCACCCACCAGGCGAGCGCGATGTTGGCCGAGCGCCGCGCCTTGGCGGCCTCGTACCAGGTACTGGGCCGTATACCCTGGACCAGGAAGGTAACGATTCCGGCGAGGTTTACGGCTACGACGTTAGTCAGGAGCAAGATGGCCGCTCGCCACATCAGGTCCCACTCGCCTGCGCCGCCAAGGAGTCCCACCGCCACGGCCGGCGGCAGAAGCGCTACCGCCACCATCACCCCGATCAGTGCGGCCGACACCCCGCGCGTGAACGAGAGCGCACCGGCGATCCCGGCGGCCAGGGCCAGAATCACATCACCAAGTGCTACATCGGTACGAAGGGCTATCTCACCCACAGTCGGGTCGATGGGTAAGGTCACGCCCATTACGGCCGAGAGCACGAGACTGATGCCGAGTCCGCCTACCGCCACACGCGCGCTTCGCCGCAGCAGGTCAGTGTCGCCAAGCGTGGTCGCCAGTGCAAGCGCAATGCTGGGGCCGATGAGCGGTGCAATCACCATGGCGCCGATCACCACCGCCACGTTGTCGCGGATCATTCCTCCTGCCGCGACAATGGTGGAGAGAATAACGAGCGTGTAGTAGGTGGAGGTCACGCTCACCGACTCGTTGGCGTCCTGGTACAGTTCCTCCCGGCTGATGCGCTGCTTTTGCGCGGGTTGTTCTTCGTCGTCGGCATCTTCATCTTCCGTCTCAGGCTCCTCTTCTTCTTTCTCTTCCGGCCGGGGAACGGTGGCCTCTACGGCAGTGAGCACCAGGCGATACGAGGTCTGGTGGCCCAGCAGCTGCTCAACCTCGTCCAGGAAGGCCTCCGTCTCGCCTGTCTCAAGGAGCACGCGGATGAGGCGCTCGTTATCATCGGTATGTAACTCCCAGCGACCCAGCTTCGGATGATCATCGTTGAGCGTCAGTTCGCCCTCATAGTCGGCGGGCAGGTAAACTTCGGCAAGGCGTAGCGACATGGGGGCAGGAGGATTGGTGGGTTAGGATTTCAGGCCGCGGGCAGGCACAACATAGACGGGCAGCGATGAGGTGCGGAGTACCTGCGCGGTGGTGTTTCCGAGCAGACGCCGCTCAGCCCCACTGATGCCATGGGAGGCCAGCACTACCATGTCAGCCTTCTCTTCGGTCGCAAACTCTACAATCGTTTCATCAATTCCACCGCTGCGGACGTGGTGCGAAACGTTCACCTGACCATGTGCTCCAACACTCTCGTCCAGAGCACGTAGCGCGCGCGGTGCATTTTCTACGATCGCCGGATCCATCTCTCGAACAGAGAACGACGGCAGACCGGTGTCGGAGAAGACCGGTACCGTCCGTTGCTCCGCCACAAAGAGCATCTGCACATCGGCCCCGTAGAGCGCGCCCAGCCTCTTGGCACGCTTAAAGGCTCGCTTACTGTGATCGGAAAAGTCGATAGGCGTGACGATCTTCCGGACGGGCCTCTCCGGAGCCCGTGCGCGGGAGGCCAGCACATCGCACGTCGCGTTTCGAAGCACGGCCTCTGCAACGCTACCGAGCAGAAGGCGCTGCACGCCACGCCGGCCATGCGTGCCGATGACCACGAGCTCGGCCTTAACCTCCGATGCGTATCTATTGATCGCTGCGGCCACAGAGGAGGCCTCCAGTAACACCTTTTCGATGCTCAGATCATCCTCAGAGATCTCCGGAAGAGCGTCCAGGGCTTCACTGAACGACTGGTCAAGCTCCGCCAGCAAGTTTTCCTCGTCGTGCATAGGGAGCTGCGGCGCGTCGCTGTACCCGACCTCTCCAGGCACTACATGAACGAGATGAAGGGTGGCACCGGAGCGCTTCGATAGGTCGATGGCATAGCGAAGCCCGCGAGCGGCGGCCCCAGAAAAATCCGTGGCGAAGACGATTCGGGTAAACATGATGGCACTGGCCTGTGGTTGTGGTATGACTGACAAAGAGGATAACGACTGTGAAGCACAAAGTGGATAGGGATAAGGAGCTTTTCAAGCTCTCGGTTGAGCATAACCAAACGAAACCGCAGCGACTCCCACTCGTCACTACCCTCGCCGAAACTTCACGTACTTCCGCCATCACCGATGAGCATGCGCTACTCCTTTCTTTTCGCACTCGCTTTCGTACTGGCGCTGGGCCAGTATTCATTTGCAACCACTTCGCACGCACAACTTGCTCCGCCTCCCGTCGCGGCTGATACCACGAACACGGATGAGGCAGAGAATGATGAAAACGACGAGCCCGATGGCCCACTCCCTCTAAAGGCTGAGCGGACGATTGAGTTTTCTACTTCGGAGGTAACGTGGCTCTCGCTGGATGTGCATCCAGAGGGCGATCTACTCGTGCTTGAGATCCTCGGAGATCTGTACACACTCCCGATGGAGGGCGGGACGCCAGAGCGCATTACCCAGGGCATGGCCTTCGATAGCCAGCCGCGCTTCAGTCCGGATGGGGAGAAGATCGTCTTCATCAGCGACCGCAGCGGCGGCGAGAACGTGTGGACGTACGAATGGCAGGACGAAGAGGCGGAGCCCGAACAACTGACAAGTGGCAACAACCACAACTATCAGTCTCCGACGTTTACCCCCGATGGCAAGTATGTCATCATCACTCGTTCTTCTGCGGGGCTTGGTGGTCGCCAGTTACATATGTTCCATGTGGATGGAGGCTCTGGGACACAGCTGATGTCAGGCTCCGGTCTGCACAAGACAGGAGCAGCCTTCGGAGCAGACGATCGCTACGTGTGGTTCGCTGAGCGCGGTAGCGGTAGCTGGGAGTACAATGCGCAGTTTCCGCAATATCAGCTGGCCACCTTTGATCTCGATGAAGGCGAGCGTCAGCGACGCAGTGCTGCGTTTGGATCAGCATTCCGTCCCACCCTCTCGCCCGACGGGCAGCACCTTGTCTACGGTACGCGGTATGACGGGCACACCGGGCTGCGCGTCTGGAATCTGGAGACCGACGAGGAGCGCTGGCTCGCCTATCCCGTACAGCACGATGATCAGGAGTCACGCGCCACGCGCGACGTGCTGCCTGGCATGGCCTTTACTCCTGACAGTGAGTACCTCGTGGCATCGTACGGCGGAGGGATCTGGCGCATTCCTATCAACGGTGGCGATGCCACCGAAATACCGTTCGAGATTGACGTAGAGCTCGACGCGGGTCCGGAGGTCTGGTTCGACTACGAAGTGGACGATGCGGAGACCTTCTCGGCCTCGCAGATCCGCGATGCCGTGCCCTCGCCGGATGGCGAGCGCTTGGCTTTCACCGCGCTGAACCGTCTTTACGTGATGGATCTGCCCGGTGGTGAGCCGCGGCGGCTGACCGACTTCGATGGTGACATCAACGAGCATCACCCGGCCTGGTCGCCGGATGGCCGGTACGTGGCGTTTGTCACCTGGTCTGAGGATGAAGGCGGGTACATCTACCGCGCGCGGGCTACCGGTAGCGTGCAGACTGAACGCCTGACCGATCAAACCGCGTATTACCGCAACGTCGCCTGGTCATCGGATGGCGAGCGCATCGTAGCGGTGCGTAGCGGGGCGGAAGGGCGCCTCACCGGGTTCGCGCGCACCGGCAATGATCTGGTCTGGATACCCGCAGCCGGCGGTGAGGCGACAACAGTAAAGCCCATTGGCGGTCACCGCGATCCGCACTTTGTTGATGATTCGAACCGGATCTATGCCTTTCATCCCGGCGATGGGCTGGTGTCTTTTCGGTTCGATGGCACCGACCGGCGCGAGCACGTGAAGGTGCAGGGCGGCACTCCCCCCGGGAGCAGTTCACCGATGATGCCGAGCACCATTCTGCGCGCGCCGCAGGGCGACCAGGCACTCGCGCAGATAGGCACGGACATCTACACGGTTACCGTCCCGCGGACGGGAGATACGCCGACGATCTCTGTCGCCAATCCGGACAACGCTGCCTTCCCCGCACGCAAGCTCACGGACATCGGCGGGCAGTTCCCGGCCTGGGCCAGCGACGGTCGCACCGTGCACTGGTCCATCGGTAACGCCCACGTCATCTACAGCCTTGACGACGCGGAGGAGTTTGAGCGGGAGATGGAGCGCCGGCAGCAGGAAGAGCAGGAAGATGACGGTGAGGAGAACGGCAACAATGACAACGACGAAAACGGTAACGACGAGAACGACGAGCCGCAGGAGTACGAGCCGACGGAGTTTCAGATAGAGATTGACGCCACACGGGATCTTCCCGAAGGACTTGCCGTGCTTCGCGGTGCCCGGGCAATCACGATGAACGGCGACGAAGTAATCGAGAACGCCGACATCGTCGTCCGTAATCACCGCATCGAAGCGGTAGGCGAACGGGGAGAGGTGGAGATCCCGGACGGCGCTGAGGAAATCGACGTCAGCGGGCACACCATCGTGCCCGGCTTTGTCGATACGCACGCGCACCTGCGCCCCTCTTTCGACATCCACAAGACGCAGGTGTGGCAGTATCTGGCAAACCTGGCCTACGGCGTCACCACCACGCGCGACCCGCAGACCGGCACCACCGACGTGCTCACCTACGGAGACATGGTGGAGACGGGCGAGCTCATCGGGCCGAGAATTTACTCCACGGGTCCAGGTGTTTTCAGCCGGGAGCAGATCCGCGATAAGGATCACGCCAGCGATATCCTCAAGCGCTATAGCACCTACTATGGCACAAACACGATTAAGATGTATGTAGCCGGCAACCGGCAGCAGCGTCAGTGGATCATTCAGGCGGCGAAGGAGCAGGAGCTCATGCCCACCACCGAGGGTGCGCTTGATCTGAAGCTCAACCTCACGCAGATCATCGACGGCTACCCGGGCCACGAGCACAACTTCCCCATCTTTCCGCTCTACAGCGATGTTGTTGAGCTAACGCGTCAGGTTGGCGTGTTATATACCCCGACGTTGCTGGTAACGTACGGCGGGCCCTGGGGGGAGAATTATTTCTACACCACCGAAGATGCATACGGCGATGCAAAGCTGAATCACTTCACCCCGCACGATGAAGTGGCCAGCCGCACCACGCAGCGCAACTGGTTTCACGAGACGCGCTTCAATTTCGACCGGCATGCACAGTTCGTCAACGACCTGATTGAGGCCGGCGGGTTAGCCGGGGTTGGAGGTCACGGACAGCTGCAGGGCCTCGGCTATCACTGGGAACTGTGGGCCATGGCAGCAGCAGATCTGGATCCACACAAGGCGCTTCATGCAGCCACGCGCATGGGTGCCAAAGGCATTGGTAAGGGACAGGATCTCGGCACGATTGAGAGCGGTAAGCTCGCCGATCTCGTGATTCTCCGGGAAAATCCGCTAAATGATATTCGGAATACCAACACGATCGCGTATGTTATGAAAAATGGTCGTCTCTATGAGGGAGATACCCTCAACGAGGTGTATCCGGAAGAGCGCGCACTGCCGGAGCTCTGGTGGCATAATTCGGCGCCCGACAATGTGCCCGGACTTCAGGACGGGCGGTAGTGCTCCGATACGAGATATTCGTGCCTGTTGTAGCGAAACCCTGATGATGTTATGCGAAACCTTCTATCGGTTTTTCTGATTGCGGCCCTGGGCGGCGCCCTGTACGTGGGGCTCAAAGAAGTGCTGCGCCCCAAACAGGAGTTGCCGGAGGGGTCTTCCAATGGCCTTGACGATCTTTCAGAAGATCAGAAAGAGGCGATGCTTGATGAGTTGAGTCAGCAGCTGTAGCCTATGGCCCGAGGCATCGTAGAGTGTCCGTCGTGTGCATTGGATGTGGACCGGGATAAGCATCCCGACGTCTGTCCGTATTGCGGTTACGAATATCCAGAAGAGAAGCCGACCAAGCGCATCACGGCAGTGCTTTTCATCGTCCTGATGCTGCTCTTTGTTTTTGCGACGGCATGCTGATTGAATCCTTTGCTACATGAGCATTCGCAAGCCCGATGCCCTGCTCGGCGAGTACTCCCCGGAGCGATTTCTGCGCGATTACTGGCAGCAGCGCCCGCTACTGATTCGCAACGCATGGCCGGGCTTTTCCTCGCCGATCAGCCCCGAAGAGCTGGCCGGCCTGGCGTGCGAGGAGGGCGTCACCTCGCGCCTGGTGCTGGAGAAGGGTGGGGCGTATCCGTGGGAGATGCGGTTCGGGCCTTTTGCAGAAGATGAGTTTACCTCGCTTCCCGAGACGCACTGGTCGCTGCTGGTGCAAGAGGTGGATCGGCTCATCCCCGAGGTGGCGGATGTGCTCCAACCGTTTCGCTTCCTCCCCAACTGGCGCATCGACGACGTGCAGATTAGCTACGCGCCTGCGCATGGCAACGTCGGCGCCCACGTCGATAGCTACGACGTTTTCCTGCTGCAGGCGGAGGGAAGCCGCCGCTGGCAGATTAGCCACGAGCCGCTCGGCGAAGATGAGGAAGCGTTTGTGGAGGACGCCGACGTGCGTATCCTGAAGGAGTTCAGCCCGGATGAGGAGTGGGTGGTGGAGCCCGGTGATCTGCTGTACCTGCCGCCGCGGGTTCCGCACTACGGCGTGGCGCTTGAGCGCTGCATGACCTACTCAATAGGATTTCGGGCGCCGTCTCAGGCGGAGCTGCTGCAGGCGGCAGGTGCTTCGACCGAGGACCTCATTCCGCAGGATGCGCGCTACCAGGACCCCGCTCCGCCGCCGCGCTCTCACGCAGGCGAGATTACGGCCGCCGAGCGAGAGGAGCTGCGCACGCTACTCCGCACCGCCCTTGCGAGCGACGAGCGGCTCGACAAATGGCTCGGCACGTATCTTACGCGCCCAACCCGCGGTAGCGCACCACCCTTGCCGGAAGAGCGCGTGCTCCCGTCTCATATCGTGAACGCAGTAAGGAACGGCGGTCGCATCCGCCGGAGTGCGGTAGCCCACTTTTCTCACATCTCTCACGATGATGGCCGGGTTACGCTGTTCGTCTGCGGCCGGTCGTACGACCTGACTGGCGAGGCCGCCGAGATGGCGCGCGTGCTGACCAGCGCTGATCGGCTGGACTCCGAATCACTCGGCCCGTTCCTCGACCGCGGACAGCTGGTTCTTTTTCTGGTAGATCTGGCGAACGAGGGTTACCTCTATCTGGATCAGTCTGAGTAGGCGGGGAAACCAGAGTCCTGTATGTACATTTGTGCATATGCCCCTGATAGGGTGGACGCCCTCCCTACACGATCGCGGTGAACCGTGGACTTCGAATGGGATCCGAGTAAGAACGAGCAGAACATTGCGAAGCATGGAATTGATTTTGTTGATGCTTCCAAAGTCATAATGGGTCCTCACGCGGTAGAACGCTCTGATAGAGGAGGTTAAAAGCGCTGGTTGGCGATCGGAGAAGTGGAGAGTCGTATAATCACAGTCGTTTATACCATGCGAGGGGTTGACACATATCGTATCATCTCAGCACGCGCTGCACGGAGAAATGAGCGAAGAAAATATCATCAGAAAATCCGCTGAGGAAATCGCGGATATGGAGAGCCGCACCGACTGGGAGCGTGTCGACGCTCTCACCGACGAGGAGATCGAACGCGCCGTCGCCGATGACCCGGATGCGGAGCTGCTGGACGAGGAATGGTTTCGAACAGCGAAGCTGGTGGTGCCCTCCGGCGAGAAGAAGCGCA
>SLED01000219.1 GCA_007124945.1 Salinibacteraceae bacterium
CGCCATCCGGGTGAGGGGCGAGCGTGAAGTGCATCTGCCGGCCATCAAAAAACCGAAATTCCAGCACCGGCTGCTGCCCATAGCTGATGACCCGCCAGAGCCCCGTTCCGGCATCGTGATCATCGCTGAAGGCTGACATGCCCGGGACATTTGCTGAGAAAGACGAGCGGTAGCTGTACTCAAACATGCCGTTCGAACACAGCTCGGCATGTCCTCGGTCGCTGCTGAAGTGGCTGCCGCTGCCACCACCGCTGCTGCCTGAGTCTGTGTAGATAAGACGGCGCCCGGCCAGCCCCTGCGCCCACTCCTGCGCGAGCGGCGTGTCATCGGCTATGGTGTGCGGCTCTACCGCCACATTCACACCTTTCGTCCGGAAGTGATACCCATCCTCCGTCCGTGTCAGGCTGAAGTCGTCACTGCGCCGAAAGCCAAGCATCCGGAAGGTGAACGCGCCGCTCAGGGTGTGTTTGTCCGTAATCTCAGCCTCCGACTCCAGCGGCTCTGCTCCCAGCGACGAGAAGCGGAGCACGTACGCGTCCTCGGTAGCGCTCACCTCTACGAAGACCGGACCGCTCCAGTGATTGCCCACGTACACGCCCGCAAACGGGTCGTCCTGCGCTTTTGATGGATGCGAGATGAGCGAGAGCGAAAGCACGAATGCGAAGGAGACTATCGTAAGCTCGTACATGGCGGGGTGGTTTGTTTTTAAGGTGAAGTCCGGGGCTTTCCTTCTCTATCGCAATCCGTCACCGGTTCGGCTCACACCCACGCGTG
Source organism: Salinibacteraceae bacterium (assembly GCA_007124945.1). GTDB lineage: Bacteria > Bacteroidota > Rhodothermia > Rhodothermales > Salinibacteraceae > Tc-Br11-B2g6-7. The sequence continues at coordinate 775 of SLED01000219.1, forward strand.
ACACCCGCGCCTGCGCCCTTTCGATAAAAAGAAAAAGAGCCATCCCTTAAACAGCACCTCATCGCCATGCAATACTTGCTCAGCCACCCGCATATGCCCTCCGTTCTGATCGCGAGCCTGATGCTCACCTCTGTACTCGCGTTCTCCTCCCTGCTATCGAACCCTGGAATCCCGGCGAACGGAAGCGATCTCAAGCAACGCGTGGAGCAACTTGAACGCGACCGGGCCACCATGGAGGAAACGATGGTACGGATGCGCCGCCACATCACACAGCTGGAGTCCACCGTGGACAGGATCCACGGCTTCGAGCAGATCGGCAGCGGGTACCGTATTAGTGCTGGCGGTTCTGCTCTCGAGATTTCCGACAGCGGTATATCGATCGACGGTGCCCTGAATGTTGCTTTGAACGCCGGCTCAGGCGTTTCAATCGGGGCCGGAGGACATCTGGAGCTTGTCGGTAACGTGATCAGCATGAATGGATCGGATCTAGCAGTCGCGCGTGTTGGAGATCGAGTGCAGGTTACCGTCCCTTTAGTTGGCGGGGGTACGATATTAGCGAGCGGCAATATTATCGAGAGCAGCCCTACCCTGCTTGTCGGAAATTGAAGCCCAGGTGCCACAGTTCATTTTTGGTGACACGTGCACCGTGTTTTTTCCGATAGTATGGATAGATGACTCACGCAAACCGGCTACCCCACGGTCGTGCAGGGCGGGAGTCTATTTTTGGTTATCGATACTGTCGAAATGAGAGTCTCAATTTTTGCGGGCTTCCACCTCTGCGTCATTGCCGTCTGCCTGATGGTTGCAACAGCAGCATCAGCCCAGTCATCGCCCGCAGATTACGTGGAGCAGTTTGCCCAGCAGCTCGCGACGGAGGGTCCGGCCTCGGCCGTCGACCAGCTCTTTGCTACGAACGAGTGGATGCATGGCAACCGTGACGCACCCGACAACATGGTCCATCAGCTATCGCACGTATTGCCGATGGTTGGTGGTTACCACAACAAGGAACAGCTCGCTGCAACGCAGACAGGTTCGAGTCTTGTGTTTTACACCTACCTGTTCTTGTACGACCGGCAGCCCCTCCGCTTTCACTTTATGTTCTACCGGCCTGCGGGCGAGTGGATGCTCCACAATCTGTCATTTGACGATGCGTTAAGTGGCGAACTGGAGGAGGCGCACAGCCTGCGCACGCTGCATCGCACCGTCCCCTGACCTCGAGATTATGAGCGCCAGACGGATTGCTCCTCAAGCGATTTCCGGAGCAAAACTTACCGTTTGCATACGCCACACGTTAGGTGCAGCCTTCGCCATTCTGAGGATCATTTCGAGACCAAACAGGCGGTTCTTATTCTCGCTACCGAGTACTTTTATTACGGGATCAGTGGTTGGTAAGGTACCATTGATTCCCGGCTTACGCTGTGAAATCACAAACGCACCTACCTGATGTCGTTTCTCGACCGCACGTTTACCGAGGCCGAGTGGCAACGCATGGACGCCCTCTTTGCGGCGAGCCTGGAGCGACCGGTGGAAGAGCGAGTCGATTTTATCCGGACCGAGTGCGCCGGTGATGGGGCGGTGGCCAGCGTGGTGCTGTCGCTGCTCGCCCAGCACGAGGAGGCGCGTGCGCATCTCGGCACGTCGGTAAGTGGGTTCGCTGCACCTATCCTTGATGTACCGGATCCGTCTGTTGATCCGGATGAGGATGGCGCCTCGCGCCTCGGCGAACAGATCGGTCCGTACACGCTCCGGGCCGTGCTTGGCCGTGGCGGTTTCGGTATAGTGTACCGGGCCGAGCGCGAGGACCTCCCGCGGCCGGTTGCTCTCAAGCTGATGCACCGGCGCATGCCCTCGCTCATGCAGCGGTTTGCGGAGGAGCAGCGCATCCTGGCCGGGCTTGAGCATCCGCACATCGCCCGGGTGTACGACGCCGGAGTAACAACCGCCGGGGTACCCTATCTTGTCATGGAGGAAGTTACCGGCACGCCCATCACCACGTACGCCGATGCGCAGAACTGCTCCGTCGACGAGCGACTTGAACTCTTCATGGCTGTCTGTGAGGCCGTGCATCACGCGCACAAGAACCTCGTCATCCACCGCGACCTCAAGCCGTCAAACATTCTCGTGACGGACGCGGGTAAGGTGAAGCTGCTTGACTTCGGCATTGCGAAGCATCTGGGGGAGGCGCCGAGCGCTGAGGAGACGCAGCCGGAGCAGCGCCTGCTGACGCCCGCCTATGCCGCTCCCGAGCAGCATGCGGGCGCGGCCGTTACCACCGCCGCCGATGTGTACGCCCTCGGCGTAATCCTGCACGAGTTGCTGACCGGGCAGCGCCCTCCGGAAGCCACGGCGGATGCGGAGCCGGTGCGCGCAAGCACGGCCGTACGTGCAGACGCCCTGCCCTCCTGCCGCCTCAACGCCCTGGCCCTCCGGCGGCGCCTGCGGGGCGACCTTGACGCCATCATCCAGAAAGCGCTCCGGCCAGTACCGGAGGAGCGCTTCGCCTCGGCAGAAGCCCTGTCAGACGAACTCGAGCGACACCTGCGCCACGAACCCGTCCGCTCCCGTGGGGATGCCCGCTGGTACCGGGTCACGCGGTTTGCGCAGCGGCACCGCACCGCGCTCGGCATCGTGGGTATTGCGGCACTTACCATCCTCCTGACTATCGGCTACTTCGGTCAGCGTCTGGCGATGCAGTATCAGAAAACCCTCACCGAGCGCGACACCGCCGTGCAGGTCGCTGGCTTTCTGGAGGATCTGTTTGGGGCGGCCGATCCCTATGGCGTGGAGGAGGTTCGGACGGATACCCTTACGGTTCGTGAACTACTGAATCTGGGCACAACGCAGCTCGCCACAACGCTGGATGATCAACCACTCATTCGTGCCCGGCTCTATCATGTGCTCGGGGGCGTATACAAACAGATCGGAATCCCTGCTGAGGCCCACCGGCTTCTTCTGGAAGCAGAGCAGGCCTTCGCTCAAACAGACCGGGCTTCCCCCCAGGAGAGGGGCGCGACAGCCTACCGCCTCGCCGACGTACTGCACGCGCTCGGCGAGGCTGACGAGTCGCTCGCGAAAGCCGCCGAGGGCCTACAACTGTTTCGGTCGCTTCCGCTGGCCGACAGTCAACTCATCGCCGAGGGACACCGCCTTCAGGGCCGTGCCCATCGGCAACGAGGCCGCTATGCCCAGGCCGAGTCCCTCTTCGCTCAGGCTGTTGACCTCTTCCGCGATGCGCATACCGAGCCCCATCCCGACGTTGCGCAGGCCCTGACCGATCTGGCCGGGCTCCGGGCCTTTGAAATGTACCAGGCGGAAGGCACGCGTGAACTCTTCGAGGAAGCGCTCGCCATCGACCGCGCCGTATACGGCGCTGTTCATCCGCGCGTGGCCGACCGTTTAACCAACCTGGCCACCCGACTGGTACAGACGGCGGACTACACGGCAGCACGGGCGTATTTTGAGGAGGCAATTGCGATTCAGGAGGAGTACCTCGGACCGGACCACCCGAATGTTCTGACATCCATCCACAACTATGCCCGATCCCTCCACGGTCAG